>CAZPPD010000160.1:0-9374 GCA_964588185.1 uncultured Alcaligenaceae bacterium
AAAGAATCAAAAGCCAAGTTGCAGTGGTCCGCTTTCAAAATGAGATGAAGGCGATCGGCCAACTTGACCATCCGAACATCGTCCGTGCACACCACGCTGAAGTGAACGGCACTCCCTATATTGCCATGGAGTTTGTGGAAGGCATTGATTTGTCTCGATTGGTGGAAAAAAATGGGCCGCTTAGTATTTCGGATGCCTGCACTTGCATACGGCAAGCCGCCTTGGCTCTCCAGCATGCTCATGAATTTCACCTGGTTCATCGTGATATCAAACCTTCCAATTTGATGGTTACGCGAAACGGGGAAATCAAATTACTCGACTTGGGACTCGCCTTGCTCCGGACGGAACCGGCGGAAGATTCCAAAGATCACCATTCCGGCAGCATTACTTTTATGGGAACGCTGGATTATGTTGCTCCGGAGCAATTATTGAACTGTCAGAAGGTCGATATCCGCGCGGACTTGTACAGCTTAGGTTGTACGCTGTTTCATTTGCTCACCGGGGAAGCACCGTTTGCCAAGGAAGACCGCTACGGTAAACAACAAGCCCATTTGCTGACTCCGCCGCCAGATATTCGAAAGCTACGGCCGGATATTCCGGAAGAATTAGCAATGATTTTGAATTGTTTGCTGAGTAAAGATCCGGAAGAGCGATACGATTCCCCGGCGGAACTTGCCATTGCCTTGGACTCTTTTACAACGGAAAAATGCGTTACGGAATCCTTGGACAAGATCAGTACGGAAGAAAACGGCTTAATTTCAAGTGGGACTCACAAGGTCCAACGCCCAATGCCCCGAAAGGATGCCCAGGTTCCTTGGTTGGCTATATTGTTCTTCGGTTTATTCTTAGTCGGGGCATTCTTCCTTATTAGACCCACTTTTTTTTCCGAATCGCCGGAATTAATCGAGTCCTTCAAGGCAGAACTGAACAAAATTTTGGTGGATGACAATATTCCAGTTGGTCAATTAAGCAACCCTATTGAACCCGATGAATTTGTTCAGATATCGGCCGATTTTTCAGAACCTTGTTATTGTTATCTGGTTGAGATCTTTCCGGATGGTTCTGATAGGTTGCGATTCCCCTCTCAACCGGATCAAAAACCCAATGGAATTACCAGCCTTAAGTATCCCCAGAAGGCAAAACCGTTTACCCAGAAAGGATTCCATGCTTATGTGCTTGTCGTTTCCCGGGAACCTCTGCCCAGTTACCGAGCCTGGAGAGACAGACACCTACCTTCAGTTAAATGGCCTACCGAGGCAAAGGGTGTGTGGAGATTCGACGGTCGCATTTTCACAAACCTTTCCTCTGAAAGCC
This sequence comes from uncultured Alcaligenaceae bacterium, assembly GCA_964588185.1. Lineage (GTDB taxonomy): Bacteria > Planctomycetota > Planctomycetia > Gemmatales > Gemmataceae > CAZPPD01. The sequence goes on from CAZPPD010000160.1 coordinate 1,315, forward strand.
AACCTCATTCAAGTTCCGTGGTACCCAAGGAATTAAAAGAATTTTGCACCATTGTTAGACAACGGCCTGGGATAACGGCATTACGAGCTGTCGCCTTTCCCGTCCTCAATCCTCAAAAGGGGGATCCTACTCCTTCTCCCTAAAAAGACAGCGAAACAAGAAGATTCGGATATATGTAAAACTCGCACTTAACGGTTCACTAACCATTTTCGGCATAGGAACTGACCTATACAGGGATGCCCGAAACCCAAGTGGGCATCAACTGCTTGGGATATATTTCGTGAAGAGGTCTGATAAGCGTAATGGCACAAAAAGAAGATGAAGCCTTGATTGCATTAGTTCTTAAAGGGGAAACCTCAGCTTTTTCCGAGTTGATTGACAAGTACAAGGACCGTCTGTTCCGAACTCTGTATCGTATGCTGGGTAACATAGAAGATACTCAAGATGTTATGCAGGATGCTTTTTTGTTTTCGTTTGCATTTCTCAGCCGATTCAAGAAAAAAAGCCGGTTTTATTCCTGGCTTTACCGCATTGCAGTCAACAAAGCGATCAATTTAAAACGCCGACAGTCCGTCTATCGCCATTTCGACAACGGCGAGGAAGACACGGTCAGATTTGATCCCCAAGATGTCTCCGTTTGGAGCAATCCCAGTTTCGAGTTGGAACGAGAAGAAGACGAATATCGCATTCAGCAGGCCCTGGAATTTCTTTCGCCCAAAGATCGAGCCATATTGCTCATGAAGATCGTCGAAGGAATGAAGTACAAGGACATTTCCCGGTGCCTGAAAATTCCCATTGGCACGGTTCGCAGCCGCCTTCACCGGGCTCGGCTGCGCTTGCATGGCATCCTCCACGAAGAACACGCCAAAAGTGTTTAGCAAAAAGGTGTCAGGTACGGTTTATGCCAACGTTCTGCTACCGTATTTCCGGGGGCGGATATCGATTTACCAAGGGCCGCATATAACTGAAATACGCCACTTGCAAATGCCTTAGATCCGTTCCAAAACAGGCCGCAAAATCACTGATCCGCGAACGATTGGACCGACGATTGTAAATCCTTTTCAGGTATTTTCTCATGTTGTGCGGTTGCTTCTTCATCAACATATAAAACAATGCCCAACTTTGGCTGTAGCCCAGGGTAATCGTTCTTCGGTCCAATCTCCAGGCATCGGAACCGATTAACTCCCGCAACTGAATCCATTTTCCATTGCCGTCGACTACCCGCTGCAAAGCCCGGACCCGCTCGGTGTTGGGAGCACCAATTCCTTGCCATCCCCCCGTATCCGTGGACTCACAATAACAGGCCAATCCTTCGGCCAACCAAATTGGGACATCGCCATTGCGATTCAGCATCCCGCAATTAAAGGAAACATGGTGGGCCGCTTCGTGCATGGCCGTACTCAGGTTATTGTCGTCTCCTAATTGGCCGGTGATCCTTTGAATGCGGCGCACGAATTGAATTTTTTCCCGGTCGCGGCGAATCCGTTTCATGCGCTTAAGGGCCTCTTTGTTAAGTCCGGCCAGCAATTTGTTTTGGTGCAGGTCATACAGTACCAAGGTGTTTTTCTTGGGATGGTAGATCCCGGTAATGGTGGGCGGCATGGGCTCACCAATGAAGGCCTCGAAGCCAAGGGTGGAATTAAACATCACTACCCTTAACTTCCGAGGGGGTTGGGAAAGGGAAAATCCCCGCTGCCGGAAATGGGAATAGAATAACCGGTAGAGAATATCGCAGTTTTGGAGACGCCTTATGGTGAATATGTCGTTGGCATTGCTCCAGCAAGAAAAATAAGTGCTCTCAAAACGCTGCAGCGGTGCCAGCTCATTGTCATCCTGAAGCTGATGCATGGTCTCGTTGAAGGCGATTGTTTCCCGGTCTTCGCCTGCCAATATCTTGAAACCGCTGCAAAACAGATAGCATCCCGGGCGTTCGTCATGGTCCATAACGACCACTTCCAAGGTGTATCCGGCGTAATTGGAAACTTCCCAAAAGTATTCCCTGGGTTGGCCATCATTTCGCGGCAGCAATCCCGTAGCTCTTTCCCAGCCGGAATCGGACTTGAGATATTTGGGGATAACCTTCTTCTTGTACATCAAATGAATATCGAGTTGGTCGTCCGGTTCGACTCCTTCGGGATAATTGCAAAAAGCCTGAAAGGAAATCGTGGTCGCTCCATGGGGAACAATAAATCGATAGCGCCGCAAGCCTTTTCGCGAAGGGTTGCCGATATCACTGCTGCACATGCCGAACGACAGACTGGGGCCGCCGCTATCCGCGGTTGTAACGTAAAATCCGTTGCCGTACCAACTCTTCAAGGTCCCCGTTTCAAATTCAAAATTACTGCTGGCGGAAACCGGATTTACCAGGAAAAGAACTGCCAATGTGCTGGGAACCATACCGCGTGCCATGAGAACTCCGATAATCTGATAACCTCGATCCTTATTCCGGTAGCGGAATTCGCAACAATTCAGTCCTCTACAATCCTGAATTTTGACAATTCAGCTACCAACCGAATAATCCTTTTCAAATATGGGGTACGATTCGCGGGTCGTCCAATTAGGGCTTGCCGGCAGTCACCTTGTCACCTCGTGACTCAGTGGTAAATTAACCCGAGCGTTTTTCCAATGGTTCGGCACCAGAATACGGGGGAATGATGAACAGGAAACCATTGCCATTATTATTAGCTTGCCTTTTGGGAATAACCGGGATGTTGCTGGGGAACCCCGGTTTTGCCGGCGAGAAAACCGGGGATCTGATAGAAAAAATTCAAGCGGTCGGTAAAAAAGGCAGCGGGAACAAAAAAGCAGGAGAAGCCTGGTTGGTATTGTCCCAGCAAGGACCGGATGCGTTGATTCCAATCCTCCGCGGGTTAAAAAAAGCCAATCCCGTGGCGGCCAATTATCTTCGTGCTGCTTATGAAACAATCGTTGACACAACAGTGTCACAAAAGAAACAATTGCCGGCGAAAGATCTGTTGATGTTCGTGAAAGACACCAAGCAAAACGGGCGAGCCCGGAGGTTGGCGTACGAAACCTTGGTGAAACTCAATCCGGACCTTCCGCAGAAATTGCTACCCAAGATGCTCAATGATCCGGGAGCAGAACTGCGCCGGGATGCTGTTGAAGTCATTCTGAATAAAGCCAAGGAAGCCCTGGAAAAAAAGAAGCTAATACAAGCCCGGAAAGTCTTCGCCAGGGCATTGAAGTACGCTCGTGACCGGGATCAAGTCCAACTCGCCGCCGAAAAACTGAAGGACTTGGGTACCAATGTGAACTTGGTGGACCACATGGGTTTTATCACGCAATGGTACTTGATTGGGCCGTTTGACAGCACTAACGGCATTGCCTTCAAGAAATCCTACCCGCCGGAAAAACAAGTTGACTTGTCGGCAAATTACGAAGGGGCTAGAGGCAAGAAGGTCGGCTGGAGAAAGCACACGACGGAAAACGAGATCGGCGAAGTCAAACTTAGCAAGCTGGGATTGATTGATTTCAATGAAATCTTTGGCGACCTGCATGATGTTTGCGTCTACGCCTATGCGGAGGTTGAGTCCCCCAAAGAACAACCGGTAGAAATTCGCGCGGCCAGCAATAACGCCATCAAGATCTACTTGAATGGCAAAGAAGTGTATGCCCGCGAAGAATATCATCATGGCATTCGCCTGGATCAACATGTCGGCAAAGGCACACTTCACAAGGGCAAAAACGAAGTCCTAGTCAAAGTCATTCAAAATAATCAAGAGGAAACCTGGGCCCAAAGTTGGTCGCTTCAAGTCCGGCTCTCGGATTATTTGGGAGCCAAGATTCCCGTGGAAGTGGTTTTGAACAAGAAATCTAACTAAGGAATAAGATCCATGAAATATATTCTGAGCGGCATTCTTGCCTTTATCTTGACCGGACTTTCTTTGGCCGGGGATTGGACCCGATTCCGCGGGCCCAATGGTTCGGGAATTTCTCCCGAGAAAGATTTGCCTACAGTTTGGAGTGATAACAATAACATTCGCTGGAAAGCAAAGCTTCCCGGCCGGGGGTTATCCAATCCCATCGTTTGTAATGGCCAAGTATATGTAACCGCTGCAAGTGGGTGGAACCAAAACCGTTTGCATGTGCTTTCCTTTAGTGAGAAATCCGGCAAGCTACTCTGGGAGCGTCAGTTCTGGGCCACCGGTGGAACGCAATCCCATCCCAAAACCAATATGGCTGCCCCGACTCCCGTTTCCGACGGCAAGAATGTCTATGCCTTGTTCTCTACGCAAGATCTGGTAGCCCTGGACAGCACCGGCAATTTGCTTTGGTACCGTTCGCTCAAAGGCGATTACCCAACCATCGGTAATAACGTCGGCATGGCTTCTTCGCCGGTTTTGCATAACGGCAAATTGTTTGTTGCCTTGGAGAATGTAGGCGAGTCCTATGCTCTGGCAATCGATGCTTATAGTGGCAAAAATATCTGGAAAAAGCCCCGGAACCGGCAAATCAACTGGGTAACTCCCTTGGTCTATGCCGGCGACCAAACCAGCCAGGTGATATTCCAATCGCCGGGAGAAATGACCGCCTACGATGCCGCCAGCGGCCGCCAGTTGTGGGAGATCAAAGGCAAAGGATTCTCCAAAATTCCCTCTCCGATTCATGCCAAAGATGTCATTTTTACCCAAGGGAAAGAATTCTTGGCCATTCGAGTCGACGACCGGAACAAACCCGAAGTAATTTGGAAACAACGGAAACTTCGTTGCGGCTATTCTTCGCCTCTTTATTTTCAGGGGAAAGTCTACACGCTCACTACCCAAGGAATTCTGCGATGTGCCGATGCTTTGTCGGGGGAAATCATTGAAGATCTGCGCTTGCAAGGACCCTTTGCCGCATCTCCTGTCCTGGCCGATGGAAATCTGTACCTGGTCAACGAAGAGGGAAAAACCACAGTGGTTCAGGTAGACCCGAAGCTAAAGTTTGTCGCTGTCAATTCCCTGGACGACAAATTCCTGGCCACTCCGGTGATTGCCAATGGCAACATCTATTTGCGATCTGATGATTACCTCTATTGCATTGGCAAAAAGTAGAAAACATCACCATGCCCACTCCACAGTGGGCATGTCTTGTTGGAGCTATTTTCATGAACAACACTCGCCGAAACTTCTTGCAGTCTTCCGTTGCTGCCGGTGCCGGAATGTTGGCTGGAGCTGCCGGGTCAGCTCAAGCCATTGAGCCTATCCGCCGAATTGGCCGGCCGTTGATGCGCCTCAGCTTTGCTGCCTATAGCTACCGGCAGTACTTAAACCGCAATCAAGGGCGAAAGCCGACTATGACTTTGGAAGGATTTATTGATGCGGCTGCCCGCCTTCCCCTTGATGCTGTGGAGCTTACCAGCTACTACTTCCCACAAACATCGGTAAATTATCTGGCAAGTTTGAAAGGCCGTTGCACAAGGCTGGGTCTGGACATTAGCGGCTCGGCGGTGGGCAATGATTTCTGCGTTGCAGATGCCGGGCGGCTCAAGAAACAAATCGCTCATGTTCGCCAATGGATCGAGCATACCTCCCTTATGGGCGGGAAAACCTTACGGATTTTCGCCGGACGTGTTCCACGCGGCGAAAAGGAAGAACAGGCGCGGGCCCGCTGTGTGGCTGCCATTCAAGAAGTCTGCAATCATGCAGCCCGCTATGGCGTTTTCTTGGCCTTGGAAAACCATGGCGGCATTACCGCTTCGGCGGACAGTATGCTGGCGATTGTCCAAGCAGTCAAACATGATTGGTTCGGCGTTAACCTGGACACCGGTAATTTTCATAGTGCCGATCCCTATGCCGATTTGGCTCGCCTGGCCCCCTACGCAGTAAATGTTCAAGTAAAGACTGAAATCCGCCGGCGGAACAAACAACCGGAAGAAGCCAACCTGAGACAAATCATCCAGATGCTTCGGCGGGTAAATTACCGGGGCTACGTGGTCCTGGAGTATGAAGCAAGAGAAGATCCAAGGAAAGCAGTTCCCCGGCACTTGGCGACCCTTCGGGAACTGATTAACGGGTAATTCAAATGTAGTCAATTCGCCGGAAAGGTAGAAAATGCCTGCTCCCAAAAAAATATTGGCGTTTGATTTAGGTGCGGAAAGCGGCCGCGGACTTTTGGGTTTATTCGATGGCAGCAAACTCCACCTGGAGGTAATCCATCGCTTCTCCAATAATGGAGTTCGCACTTTAGATTCCATTCACTGGGATGTCCTTCACCTGTACCAAGAGATGATCAACACCCTTCGCCAATGTGCGTTGAATTTCCAGCACCTTGACAGCATCGGCATAGATACCTGGGGAGTGGATTTTGGCTTGCTGGGACGGGACGGGAATTTGCTCGGCAATCCCCGCCATTATCGGGATCCGCACACCGAAGGCGTCATGGAGGAAGCAATTAAGAAAGTCCCCCGCGAAGAAATATTCCAAAAAACCGGGGCCCATTTCATTCGCTTCAACAGTGTGTTCCAATTGCTGGCCATGCAGCGCGATAGTTCCCCGATTCTCGACTCGGCGGAAACATTGCTGTTCATCCCGGACCTGTTTAACTACTGGTTTACCGGCGTAAAGGTAAATGAGTTTACCGACGCCACTACCAGCCAAATGCTTGACCCCGCCTCGCGTACTTGGGCAGTGGACTTGGTACAAAAACTAGGACTTCCCGATAAGATCCTGGGAACCATCGTGCCCCCCGGGACGGTTCTTGGACCCCTCCGCTCCACTGTGGCGACCGAAACAGGTCTGGTTCCTACCCCGGTGATTGCCCCGGCTACTCATGACACCGGATCTGCCGTTGCGGCGGTCCCCGCCGCTGGAAAGAATTACGCTTATATTAGTTCCGGAACCTGGTCGTTGATGGGAGCGGAGTTGGATGCTCCCTTGGTGACTCCGGAAGCTCACCAATACAACTTCACCAACGAGGGCGGCGTCGGCGGCACCATTCGGTTTCTGAAAAACATCATGGGGCTGTGGCTGGTGCAGGAGTGCCGCCGCACTTGGCAAAAAGCCGGTAAGGAATACGGCTACGAGGAACTCACCCGCATGGCGGCTAGTTCCACCCCCTTCCAGAGTTTGGTGAACCCGGATGACATGACCTTTATGCTTCCCCCCAGCATGCCGGATGCTTTGGCAGACTTCTGTAAGAAAACCAACCAGCAGGTTCCTCAAGACCCCGGTACCTATGTTCGCTGCTGCCTCGAAAGTCTGGCTCTTCGTTATCGCTGGGTGGTGGAAAAGCTGGAAAAACTGCTCGGCAAGAAAATGGAAGCTATTCATGTGGTTGGTGGTGGTTGCCAAAACACGCTTCTTTGCCAACTGACTGCGGATGCTTGCAATCTGCCGGTCTACGCCGGACCGGTGGAAGCAACCGCCATCGGCAACGTTCTGATTCAGGCCATCGCCTTGGGATTGCTTGGCTCTCTGGAAGAAGGCCGCGAAGTGGTTCGTCAATCCTTTGAGTTTACCACTTACACACCCCAAAATCCCGAAAGGTGGCAGGAACCTTACGAACGCTTTCTCAGCTATCTTTAGAATTCCCGGTTTGGCGGAAAAATCCCGACTCAAGATCCTAACTAACCAGATTTCCCCTGAAGTTTCTCCATTCAAATCAATTTCACTGGCGAAAGAATTTCCATAAGGGTAAAGTAAAAGTGGGGAAGAGTAGGTGATTTCCGCCTACTCAAATTGAAGGGAGCAAGCATGTCTAAGATTCTCAGCCGCAAATCCTATTGGGCATTTCTTGCCCTGGTAGGTTGTGTCATCCTGGGTTCCCAAATAGCAAACGCCCAAGATATTTTGAAAAACGCTCGTGCCAAACAAGAACTCCAGGCGCAAAAATTTGAGTCCGAAATTTCCACTGCCCTGAGCCAAGTCCGCAAGTTGGAGCGGAGTGAACCGGGAGAAGCAATATCCATCCTCCGCAATTACCAAGTCGCCTTGGAAAATGATAATGTCTTGTCCTCCGGACGCCGGCAAAAGCTGTTGACTTATGTCAACAGCCGCCTTCGAGAACTCGAGAGGAAATTGCCTGCTCGCACCAATGTAAATCCCACCAATTCACGTGAA
>CAZPPD010000161.1:0-9365 GCA_964588185.1 uncultured Alcaligenaceae bacterium
ACAATGCCGGGAATTGATCCCCACTTTTCCTTCTTACCATGATGCCAGATCCACATTTCCTTGTCGGGACCATGGCGAAAACGAGCTGGAGACCGTTTGGCCAATTGGGTGATGACAATGTCGTCTTCATTCTTCCAACGATTGCGAAAGCCAAAAAATTCATGGCGGTTATCACGAACATTCCGCGGCATTACCTTGGCCGGGTTGATCAAGTCCATTGCAAACGGTGTGTTCACAAAAGCCAGAATCGCATGGTGCGGATATGGACTAGGAGTGTCCCACGGCGTGCCGTTCTTGTCATCGTGTTCCTTGAGGCGGGTGTTGTAAAACCACCAGATGGCAGCACGTTCCTCCGGGAGAACCGCCGCATAACCCATCGAGCAATACCCGGCACCACTGATTCCATCCCGGTCCCAGACATTATGAGGATAGCCTCCCCGGCAAGGGAAACAGGAGCCCAAATCATCCAGCTTTCCCTTTCGCGGGATGGTCAGCAGAAAGTATTTGAGGGCGGCCCAGCGGGCATTGGGACGTGGGGTGACAAAGTCTAATCCTTGTGAATTTTCCCAAGCTTGCAATGCCGTCAGGAAAACAATGTGGCTGGCCATACTGCCGGTTCCATCGCCTTCCGAGAAATAACCGCCATCGCCAAATCCTTCCGTGAGATTCCGGATCATGGATCGTTGGCTTTCCTTGAGCAAGCTGTCCAATTTGGCCTGATCTTTTACTTCCGGATCTCCCGTGATGGCCAGGAGTGCCATTGCACCGCCGCCGACTTGCATGCCCCAGTGGTTACTGGCAGGGAAATGCCTTCTGCCGCGTACCAGATATTCCAGGTCAATGTTTCGTCTGGTTTCGCGATAGTTTTCGAAAGCCGCGGCGATCTTCTTGCGGGTTTCCGGATCCCAACCGTCATAACAAAGATCATAGCCAAGGGCGTACCAACCAATCGATGGACCGGCTCGTAATGCACCGCCGGGGTCTTTGAAAGAATAGCGGTCGTCCCGGTCGCGAATACCTTCTAATGCTTTCAGGAAGCATTGTTTGCCAAACTCGGCATACTTTTTGTCCCCTGTCAGTTGATACAGAAAGCCATAGCCGGCAGCATGGGAGATGGTGTAAGCACCCGGGTTATCCACTACCAGGGATTTGTATTTTCCCAAGGTGTAAGCCTTTTTCGCCGGGCTGAACACTTTCGTCATCGTGTCTCCATCGGCACCATCCAATAGGTGCCGTATTCGTTTTAGGATTGCTTTGCCTTCGGGTGTTTTGGCTCGCTTCCGCATTTCGGGCAGATCACCTTTGCGAAAGAGCAGACGGGGATGTTCCCCTTGTTGCAGCTCTTTGTGGCCGGGGATTTTACTGGGCCAGGATTTCTGGGCCGGCAATAGGTTGGATGTTACCCCGAGAATGGTTAAGGCGATCAACCAAGGTGATAGCCTCGTTTTCAAATATCTCATTATTTTCTCCTCTTTTTCCCCGGAGATACCCGATAGGACACGGTATTTTCAGTAACTTCCGGAGTTTGCTCATACGGCAGCGATTTCAGGAATTCCACGAGATCTTCGATTTCATTTTTCTTGAGATGGCTGGTTTTGCCGTGCAGGTCGTCCTTGTTGAAAACCGTCAGCACATCCTTAAGAGTAGCCGCTTTTCCATGGTGAAGGTACGGAGCGGAACGATAAACTCCAAGCAAGGTGGGTGTATCGTACTTCGTCCCCATTTTCTCGCTGGGGTCATCTTTGCCGGTTCCCACATCGTGGAGATTAAACGGCTTTTTCAAGCGACTGTCGGTGTAGAAAGGACCGGAATGGCATTGGGCACAGCCGACATCTTTGCGAAAGAAGGTTTTCTTGCCGCGCTGGGCTGACGGGGAAAGTTTGCCTGCTGCGGGAATGTGCGGCGACAGCGGAAACTCGAAGGAATTGCAGTAGATCGCCAAGGCGTCCAGTTCTTTCGAACGCCCCGAAAGTTTCTCCTGTAATTCCACTTTTTCAAATCCCTGTTTCCTTTGAATTGCCCCGGAGGCCAATCCGGCCCCTCCCATCAGCAAACCCCGTATGGTGTATTCGAAATCCTGTGCTTCGTCCCGGTCGCCGGACCAGTGAATGGGGTGGGTGTGGGCCATGCCGAAGAAATGCGTGGTATTCCGCAAGCCTTCGGGATTCTGCCAAGTGCGGCCGTCGTGGTTGCCGTCGGGATGGCAACTCGAGCAGGCAATCCAGCGGCGGCCGGTCATTGGCCGCAAAGCGGTGTTGAACAGGATCTTGCCAAGCACCCACTCCGGAGTCTTGGCAGGCTTGCAAACCGGGATGGTGGCCAACTTTCGCATGGTTTCATTGTGCACCGTCACATTGAAGTCCATGGCATTGTAGACATAGACCCGTTTGCCATCGGGACTAACGCGAATCGCTCGGGGAGTATTGCCGACCCGGACCGCACCGCCGATGCCTTCGATTTCCTTGTAGTCATCATCAATGACTTTGCAGACGTTCATGTCATTGGTACCGGAGTAAATGATGTAGAAATACTTGCCGTCGGGAGAAATGTCCGCTTCCCAAGGATTGGTAATGACGTAAACGCCATTGAATGTATCCATGCCGATTGCAGTTCGCCGGGTCCCTTCTTTCTGCCGCAGATCACAGATAGCCAGGTAAGGAAATACCGACCCGTTGCCTTGGTGGACCTTTACCATGGAACGAATATGCGGCAGATAAGCCTTTGGCCGTCGGGGATGAATCACTACCTGCCGACTGAGATTGTCCGTACTGTGTCCCTTCCAGGAATCGACAATCTTCCCGCTTGCCAAATCAATCTTGCGAAGAATACCGGTGTACCATTCGGTGACAAACAGCTCTTTTTCCTTGGGTCCGAGAGCTATCCCGCGTGTAAAAGCACCAATGGGAAACTTCCGCAGAAGTTTTCGTTCTCGCAGATCAATCTCACTGACCAAACCCGGATACTCATGGCTGACCCACGCCCTGGTCCCTTTTTTGTCGCTGACGATGCCATAGGGTTCCGCCGGGACTTTGACCTTTTGGACCACCTTGCCGGTGCGGGCATTGAAAATAGTCAACTGGTTATCCCGCCACAAGGTTACCACCCCCAACGGACCATTGCCGATCCAGGTAACACCTTCCGGTTGATCGCCGACAGGAATTTCGACTATGGCTTTGTTGGCGGTAGTATCCACAACGGTAACCGAATCATTGTCCGGATTGGCAACCAAGAGCCATTTGCCATCTGGGGAAACATCCATGGAACTGTTGGAGGTATTGGCGAGGCAAGCGGATCCGACCAAGGCGAAAATTATGAGGGTGGATATATGGCGGCAAAAGGAAATCATGGAGACCTCAATTTTGAATAGGGGAATTTGATTTCAGGAAGGTTTGGGCAGATTTTATTTTATGGTGTGAGTTTACTCTATGAAACCCGAGGGGTTCAATTAATATCTGCTTGGTTTGAAAGAGCTTCTTATTATCTTTGTCTCGAATCAATGAAATCAAGGAATTCACGGAGGAATGGCGAAAATTTATCGGCAAAGTTGCGAAGAGGGGAGGATATCAAGCCTATTAGAAAATTGGTAAGAATCATGGAGACGCGTTAGCGAGGGACAACCTTGCTAACGCGTGGAGTTTTTTCAAGTCATGCTCATTTCATGAAGACTTCAATCTTTGCTTTTTGCCGCTGGTCTTGAATGATTCGTTGGTAGAGCTGAACCTCGTGGGCGTAGACATCTCGAACGGTATCTTTGATGTTCTCAAATTGAGAAGGCACGCCCTTGGTTCGTTCAGTCACCTGGATGAGATGGAATCCGTAATCGGTTTCCACCAAGTCGCTGATTTCGCCGACTTGCAGTTTGAACGCCGTTCGGGCAAAAGGTTCGGCCACGGCGAATTTGTAAGGGAACAACCCAATATCTCCGCCCTTGTCCCGGCTTGGACAATCGGAGTACTTTTTGGCTGCTTTTGCAAAGGTGATTTGTTTGTTTAATATGCCTTGGCGGATTTGCTGGAATTTCGTTCGCAGCACTTGCCGGTCGGACGCCGTCGCATTGGGTGGAAATTGCAACAAAATATGACGGGCACGGACTTTGATCTTGTCAAAGAAAGGCTTGTTGGCCCGGTAGTATCGCCGCATCAAGTCATCGGGCAGTTTGCGGCGAACGTAAATCTTCCAGCGTTCGCGGGTAGCCAATTCCACTCGCAGTTGCTCTTCCGTTTGTTGCGTGTCGATCAGGAACTGTTGAAAGGTGATCGGTTTGGCATTGGATTTTATTTGCGAAGCAGCTTTTTTAGCCAAGGCAGCCTTGAGTTTATTCATTTCCGCTTCGACCACTTGAGGCGAAATCGGCCCCACGGCTTTGGTCAAAAACTGGCGCATCAAGACATCGTCAATCAACATATCCAAAGCCATCTTGCGGATCTTCTTTTTCTGTGCCTGAGTCAGGGGCAACGGCGATGGCCGATCCTTCTTCAGAAGCTTTTGTACTTCCGAAAGGGGGATTTGTTCACCATTTACCGTCGCGGCAACTTGGGAATTTTGTCCCCACGCCCATTTTCCCGCGATCACCAAAACCGCAATAACTATCCCTGTTTGCAAGAATGCCCGGCGTGACATGATGCAAGACCTCCATTTCACGAACCTTCCCTCAGGTAGATTGACGGAGGGGTTATAACCACTTGGACTTTGTTTGGGGAGAGCAAATTTATTGAAGGTGTCCCACTGAATTTTGGGTATGTGATCCACTTAATGGTCTGAGGCCTGCTCGCCGAGATTTTCAAAGTACTTAACTTTTAAGTCGTTTGGGCACACCAACTCGAGTAATCCACCTGAATTGAAAACTGTTTTGCCGGGAAAAAATTCAATCAATGAGATTTGCGGGGCGGGGTGGCCGTTTCTTCTTGTTAAGATTTGGTTTGCGATTTGGTTTTGGAGGAGAAGGGGGCGGGGGTGCTCCCGTGCACCGGGCTACTCCGGACAAGCGGATTCTCCAGACATAATCGGAGTCATAAGGCTCCCAACCGGCGGCATAGCCGAACTGCCGGGCGATCGATCGGGCGTGGAGATAGGTATCAAAGCTGTCACTCCACACCCGGAACCGCAAGTAATTCCTGGTTGGATTAAGGCGTTTTCCGCCAATAGGAAGTTGGCCGCTTAGGAGTAATTTGAAGAAAGAATTCTTCTCATTCATCCCTTCAATGTTGTTTCCTCTATTCTCTCGCTGCTCCAAAATGACATAGGGGTTGCCGCGAATGGGTTGGAATTTCAAGCGGAAAAATGCATCCCCAATATCATTGTCCGCAAAATACTTTTTAACTTTTTTGCAATCAATTCCTCCCTCCACCAACTTCCCTTTGGTCGCTAGATTCACTGCGGTTTCACCTATCTGTCGCAGCTTTGCCAAATCTACCGGACGCAATCGGCCCCCCTTGCAGGCGAAATAAACGGGAGTAGTTTTCGGTAATGCCGGCCGCGGATTGGGGAGCAGGATTTGCACCGGGGCAACCGTTTTGCCTTTGGGAATTTCCGCCAACAAAGTTTTCAAGCGAGCTAATTCTGCAGAAGCCGCCGCGATTTTTTTCTCCAGTTCCTTGGCTTGCTTTTGTTTGGCTTGAACATCCTTTTTGTATTCGGCCAAATCCAGGGGCGTTTTTTGGGCTTCCGCTAAATCCGTTTTCAGATCCTCGATCAGTTTCTTCAGCCTCAAGAACGAAGATTCGTCCTGAGCCAACAGATCCCGGGTGATTACTTTTTCCCCGCCAAGCTCCTTCCAAATCTTGCGAAGCCACTCGGCTTTCAGTTTTGCTTCTTTAAGATCCTCTTCGGTAACCTTAGGCAAATTGGCATAGATTCGCTGCACCGTATCTTTCACGCCGATTTGGGTCACAACCAACATGATCACCAAAATTCCCACCACGTTGGTGAGGGTATCCATCAAGGAATCCAGATTTAGTCCTACAGAATCACTTTTTCGACGCATTGAACCTGCCTTAACCTTTACTTTTCATCTTCCTTTCAATTCTCGGTGATTCGAAAGCATATTGAAATAGTATTCTGAAAATCCGCTGCCCCATTCCTTACTCACCGGCGGATTAGTATCATGCTAAGGTCAATTCGAAGAACGGTAAAATTGCATGGTGAAAACTCCTCATGTCTTATTTCGAAAACAAAGTGATCCTCATAACCGGGGCCGCCAGCGGGATTGGCCGGCAGCTCGCCAAATTGCTCAGCAAGGAAGGAGCCACTATTGCCGGTTTGGATTTGCAGGAGGAGGGCTTGAAATCTCTCGAGGCGGAATTGGACAAACCCTACGCATGGGAACAGGGAGACGTAACCAACATCGAAACTCAAAGAAAGGCCGATCGAAATCTGGAACAGAAACTAGGGCCAACCGACATGCTGATCGCCTGTGCCGGAGTGGGCATTGAAACCCCGGCGTTTTCTTTCCGTGCCGAAGACATGGAAAAAGTAATCCGCCTGAATCTCCTTGGCGTCATCAATAGCTTCGAATCCGTTCTCGCGGGAATGTTAGAACGCCGGAGCGGCCATTTGGTCGGTTTTTCCAGTATGGCTTCTTATCGCGGGTTGCCCCGGATGGCCGGGTATTGTGCCAGCAAGGCCGGTTTGAATGCGGTTCTGGAATCTCTGCGAGTCGAATTGCAAAACCAAAACATCATCGTCACCACCGTCTGCCCCAGCTGGATTCGAACTCCCATGACTGCCGATGTGAGAGTGCCGCCAAAAGACCTGATGGAATTAGAAGACGCCTGCGAACTAATCCTTTTCGCCATCCGCAAGAAGAAATCGTTTTACGCTTTCCCCAAATCCGCGGTTCGGGTGATGTCTTTTCTGAATATGCTGCCGAGATCAATTGGTGATAAACTCATTACTCGGAGATTGAGAAAAATCTCGAAAACAAAATCCACACAGCCCGAATCCTAAGCAAATAAGCCAAATGTCACTCCCATGGAATTAACGAACTCGGACAAACAACAGTTAGATGAAGCAGGTTATGTCACCTTTCCAAATGCCATTCCCGCAGGCTTCCTGGACCAACTTCACCAACGAGTGGAACAGCTATTTCAGGAAGAAGGGGCATCAGCCGGAGCAGAATTTAAACAGGAGCCCGGTTGCCGGCGGTTGGCTAACTTGGCGGATAAGGGAGAAATCTTTCACCAAGCAGTATTGTGGCCTAAACTCCTGGAAGCCGTCGCCCATGTAATCGGTCCGGACTTTAAACTCAGCAGCTTAAACGCCCGGTCTGTCGATCCCTACTCCGAAGTGCGTCAACCCCTTCATGCCGATATGGGTGCGATCCCGGACGAACACGGCAATTGGGTCTGCAACTCGGTTTGGATGTTGGATCCGTTCACCAAAGAGAATGGGGCTATCCGTCTGATCCCCGGGTCTCATCGCTGGAGATCTTTACCGCAGGAGAAGATGGCCGACCCGATGAACCCTCATCCACAGGAGATTTTGCTTACCGGGGAGCGGGGAACCGCCGTCATTATGAATGCTCATCTCTGGCATGCCGGTACTCCCAATCAAACCGCCCATCCGCGAACGGCTTTGCACGTCTTCTTCGTTCGGGGGGACAAACCGCAACAGCAATTTCAGAAAAACCTGGTTCGCTCCGAAGTACAAGCACAGCTTTCTCCCCAACTGCGAAAGATATTAGCTCTGGATGATGAGAGAAATGATGTGCTTTGCTCGCAGGACATCGCCCGAAGCGGATTTTTGAAATTATCGTCGAACTCCGTAGTCAAAGAATATACATTACGGACGAAATTCAGTGAGCGGGGAAGGGGTTCTTTTCTGCAAAACTTCTTTGCACTTTGTTTCCAGTGGGAGGTATCCGGATGTTATTATCGCGCTCGTGGTTCCTGCTCAGTATGGCTGTTGCTTGGGTTCTCCCGTTAAACTCGGCGATTGCGAGTAGCAAAGTATATCAGAAGGTGGTCCCGGGTACTGTCGGCTTTCTGAACCGCAGCGGCATTGTGGGAGGCTCCGGAGTACTAATTGATGCGGAAAAAAGACTGGTGATTACCGCCTACCATGTGGTCAATGCCTTTCATGCGGTCGACCCATTTTCCAACAAGGAAAAAGTCCGAGTGTGCTTTCCCATCATCAAAGACGGCAAAGTGGTCACTTCGTCCTTTACCTATGCCAAGATGTATCAAAACAATTCCAATGAAATGGTCATCACCGGAGAAGTCTTGAAAATCGATCCCATTAAAGACCTGGCCCTGGTGAAATTGGCAAGGGTTCCTAAAGGAGCAAAGGCTGTTCCCTTGGCAAAGGAAGAACCCGGACCGGGAGACACCATTCATGTGATTGGCAACTCGACCGCAGCCCGGGGAGGTCTGTTTGGCTACAATCGCGGCCACGTTCGCAATTCGTTCCTCATCGCCAAAGGTACCAAATGTTTTTTCGCCCTATGCCATCAGTCTCCTTCGAACCGGGGAGATAGTGGGGGGCCGGTGGTCGATGATAACGGTGAACTGGTAGCCGTAATTTCGATAGGCACCACCGGGGCCGCAGACGTGGAACAGGTCGTGGACTACAGTGTCCACTTGAAGGAACTCCGGGCTTTTATTGCCGGCGATCATACCTACAAGACCGCCTGTCAGTTTCCCGTTGCCATTCTGGGCTTCAAAGGAACTGCGATGCGCGACTTTCGCAGTGATCGCTTCTTTTTTCAGATCCCCAAAGGAGACGTGGTGGATGTTCAGTTGCAGGGGAGCGGGTCAACGGACTTGGATTTAGTCGGCTACGCCCGGTTTACCCGCAAACCTTTGTTCGCCTTCACCAGCACAAAACAAGATGCGGAAAAAGCCCGCTTGAGAGCCTCGTGGTCCGGGCTCTGCCAAATTGCCATTCCCAGTTACCATGGTCCCGATGAATTGCGGGCGTTCCAACAACGCAGGACCAAGATTCCCCCTTACACCAAACAAAACAAATATTCCCTGACCATTCAGCGGACCAATCCAATCCCCGGTCCCATCGCTGTGACGCGGGACATCCCGGATGGAACCACGGATATGATTCTTCTGCAATACAAAAAAGGCAAAGAGAAGGCCCGGCTTTCTCTGGTCGGAGATGGGACAGCAGATTTGGATTTGATGGTTCGGAATCCACAAGGGAAAACGATTGCTAATTCCGACACCAACGAAGCTCGGGAAACGGTGGAATTTACTCCCAAAGAAGAGGGAACCTACACCATTCATGTTCGCAATCTTCGCCAAGCCGGCCGGAGAGCCGGGACGAGCAGTTATGCTTTGATTAGCGATTAGAAAAGAATATTCGCAGAATGGCTAACATTAATCTTTAACCACAGAATACCACACCACCCAATCATCCCC
>CAZPPD010000162.1:0-9330 GCA_964588185.1 uncultured Alcaligenaceae bacterium
CCGCAAGAGTATCCCTACTTCCTCGAAGGAGGCACACCGAATGTGCTGGGGGCGGCAGGATTGGCGGCGGGGATTCGTTGGGTTCAAGACCAGGGATCGGAACAACTTCATATTCGGGAAGTCGGCTTGACGGAATTACTGTGGAACCGCCTGGAAGAGATCGGCGGCTACCAAATTTACGGCCACCGGGATATGTCCAAGCGGGTGGCAACGTTGAGCTTTCACAGCGAAGCCCTGGGGGCTGCGGAGATCGGCGGTATTCTGGATCAAGCCTTTGATATCGCGGTTCGGCCGGGATTACACTGTGCTCCCTATATCCACCGTTCGATTGGCACCTTTCCGGAGGGGTGTGTGCGGGTAAGTCCGGGTCCCTTTAACACCGAGGATGACATCCAGCAATTGACCGAGGCCTTGACGGAGATTGCCATCTAGGTAATCCAAACGCAAGTCCGCAGAACATGCTCGCCCAGTTTTTCTGGTACATTGTTTCCAGCCACAGGAACGAACCATCGGGCCCAGGTCGAGCATGGAGCACCTGCTTTGACGGAGATTGCTGTCTAAAGTGGTTTGCTTGATTTTTTTCCGAGAATCCGGCAGAATTCACCGACCCAACCCGGCCGAAAAGGAAACCTTCCGAAAGGATGCGGAAATGTCAGAGAACTTCCGGTTTGCCACGCCTTTAGTCGTCACGAATCCAGCCGATTGTACCTTCTATCATTCCATCGAATTACCCGAACATGGATTGATCCAAGGCAAATGGGATTTACGGCAAAGGATTCGCCAATACCTCGGTAATACGGATTTCTCCGGCAAGAAGGTGCTTGATGTTGGGGCTGCCACCGGGTTTCTCACCTTCTCCATGGAGCAACAAGGGGCAGAAGTTATTTCGTATGATTTATCCCCGCAGCATCGCTGGGATATTGTTCCGTTAGGAGGTGTGAACTGGGAAAAACATTTGGGGCAAGCGGCTCTGGCAATTTCTAGGGTGAATAATAGCTACTGGTTCTGTCACCGGGCATTAGGGTCCAAAGCCAAAATGATTCACGGGACGGTTTATCAGATTCCCGAGGATATCGGCCAGAAGGATATTGTTGTGCTCGGCAGCATTTTGTGCCATCTTCGCGATCCAATCCTGGCGTTGCACCGGGCGTTGCGGCTAGCCAAGGACCAAGTGATTGTGGCCGATACCATTCCCCGCCGCCGGATTACCAGCTGGTTGCTGGCTCAATTATTTGGAGCGAACCCATGGCTCTTTCCCCAAAAACTTAACTTTCTCCCGCGGTTTGAAAAGGGGAAGGTATTCGCCGGCTGGTGGGATGTCAGTCCGACGTTGGTGCGGCAGGTATTGGGCCTGTTGGGATTCGAAGATTCCAGGACAATGTTCCACCACCAAAAGTTTGATGGGTCCACTCGGCTAACTTACACGGTAGTTGCAAACCGAACAAAGGATACTCCGCCATTAGAGATTTATCATTCCGTGGAATCCCAAGCAGCTTAGTCAGGGCAATCAATTTTTCATCTTCCCTTCTATTTCGGTATAATAAAAGAACCTCTCCGGGAAGCTTCGGCTGTATTCTGGCGAATCCAGCTACCAAACTGATATTTCCGACTATGATCAAGCTTGTTCGCGAATCCATTGACTATCACGCCCTAACCGAATCTGTTCGCCGCCATAATTGCGGTGCAGTGGTTACTTTCCTGGGAACCGTGCGGGATTTAACTGGGGACAAAGTAACCGTCGCCCTGGATTATGAGGCCTATCCGGCGATGGCGGAAAAGAAGATGGCAGAGATTGAACGCGAAACCCGCGAGAAGTGGCCGGTGGAAGATATAGCCTTGGTTCACCGCTTGGGACATATGGATGTTGGCGAGATCAGTGTTGCTGTGGCCGTCAGTTGCCCGCATCGGGCTCAAGCCTTCGAAGCTTGCCGCTATGCTATTGATCGGCTGAAGGAAATTGTCCCCATCTGGAAGAAGGAAAACTGGGATGATGGTTCCACCGAATGGGTTCATCCCGGAACGTAAGCGTAGTTGAGGAATGCATGAGTCAACCGTTGATCGACACCTTTGGACGCACCCACAATAATCTTCGCATTAGCGTTACCGATCGTTGCAATCTCCGCTGCACCTATTGCATGGAAGAAGAGATGGTGTTTATGGACCGGTCGGAATTGTTGACTTTCGAGGAGATTGCCCGCTTTGTGCGAATTGGGTCCCCGTTGGGGATTGATAAGATCCGCTTGACAGGCGGAGAACCTTTGCTTCGCAAGGAACTGCATCGCCTGGTGGAAATGCTTTGCGTTATTCCCGGCATCAAAGATATTGGGATAACCACTAATGGGATACTTTTCGCCGAGCACGCCCAACGGCTTTATGATGCCGGGTTGAGGCGAATTAATTTCAGTCTGGATACGCTTAACCCTGATCGCTTTCGCCAATTGACCAGGCGGGATGGGCTGGACCGGGTTATTGCCGGAATCCGGGCCGCGAAGAAAGTCGGCTTCGATCCGGTCTAAGTAATTGCGGTCAGTTTACGCGGGATCACGGATGATGAGGTGGTGCCGCTGGCTCAGTTCGCTCGCGCGGAAGGCGTGGAGTTTCGTTTCATTGAATATATGCCCATTGGTGCGGATCATTGGGAACGCGATAAGGTTTACTTCGCTCATGAGATCCTGGAGCAGATCGAATCCAAAATTTGCCCTCTGGTCCCTGCAAAAGATTATGACCCAAAAGCCCCATCGATGGATTTTGAATATACCGATGGCGGCGGGCGTATCGGCATTATTGCTTCCATATCACGGCCGTTCTGCTTGAGTTGCAACCGGATTCGTTTGACGGCGGAAGGGAAGCTACGGAATTGTCTGTTTGCCTTGGAGGAAGCGGATGTGAAGTCTCTTCTCCGCGGCAATGCATTGGATGAGGAAATCGCCGAAGTTATTCGAACCAATGTCCGGGACAAATGGGAAGGGCACGAAATTAATACCTCCCGGTTTATCAAACCCCTCCGAACGATGCACACGATTGGGGGATGAGCGGTGATAAGGTGTCAGGTACGTGTCAGGTCCCTTTAATGGAAAGTACCCTTCGGACCGTACCGGCTAAATGTAATTGACCTTTTTCGCCGTCATTTCAGTAGCAAACAAGCGGCACTTCGAATTATTGCTGCTAATCTTGAACTCTCGGAAATTTTCGAGAAGATCAAAAATATCGATCCCCGGTTCAAATCACTAAAACTGTTGGCGAACCAAGAATGGCTAATCCCGAAGCATTGAAACAGGACGTTCAGTTTTTAAAGGGAGTTGGTCCCAAGCGAGCCAAACTACTCCAACGGTTGGGCATCCAAGTACTGGAAGATCTGCTTTGGCATTTCCCAAGAACGTATGAGGAATTTAGTGGGCTTAAGAAAATCGACCAGCTAGTGGAAGAAGAGATTCAGACGGTCATCGGGGAAGTGGTTGAAATAGAAGGCCGCGAAACCGCCAAGGGAAAGCAAATCATCAGCATTGTGGTTCATGATGGCAGCTCTTCTTGTTTGGAGGGAGTGTGGTTCAACCAGACGTGGGTTGCTTCCAAGTTTCATCATGGCCAGAAGGTCGCTTTCACGGGGAAAGCCAAATGGTACCGCGATCATTGGCAGATCACCACCCCCGATGTTCAACCGGTGGAGGACATTCCTGTCGGCAATCAGGAAACGGCAATCATTCCGGTTTACCCTTTGACGGAAAATCTCCAGGCCGAGAAACTGCAAGCTATCCTCCGGCGGGCGGTAGAGGAGCATGCGGGATTGTTGCCGGAACGGCTACCGGAATCCCTCCGACAGCAGCGAAAACTGCCGCATATCGAACAAGCAATCCGGGACATTCATATACCCCAAACCATGGCCGACGCCCGCAGTGGCAAACGGCGTTTTATCTATGAGGAATTCTTGTTGTTGCAGCTGGCTCTGGCCTTCCGCCGTCGCGAATTCCGATTGCAGGAAAAAGCTCCCAAACTCCCGGTAAATCCCGCCATCGATTCGCGGATTCGGCGGCTGTTCCCTTTTCAGTTGACGGCCGATCAAAATCGTGTGGCCGCGGAAATATCCAAGGACTTGGCTAGCGACCGGCCCATGCGGCGATTATTACAAGCCGATGTAGGAGCCGGAAAAACTGCCGTTGCGGTTTACGCGTTGTTGGTAACAGTAGCCAACAAACACCAGGCAGCCATCATGGCTCCAACGGAAGTTTTGGCCCGGCAACATTGGCGAACGTTGGAAGGATACCTTTCCCACAGCCGCGTGCGGCGGTTGTTATTGACCGGGTCCATGACTCCCAAGGCGAAGCGTTTAGCTTTAGCGGAAATTGCTGCCGGCCAGGCGGATTTGGTGGTGGGAACTCAGGCACTGGTTCAGGAGGCAGTCGAGTTTGCCAGGCTGGGTTTGGTGATCATTGATGAGCAGCATAAATTCGGTGTAAACCAGCGGGCGCGCTTTCGCAACCTCGGAGTCGAGCCGCATTACCTGGTGATGACGGCAACGCCGATTCCCAGGACTATTGCTCTTACAACTTTTGGCGACCTGGATGTTTCCAACATCCAGCAACTGCCTCCGGGCAGGCAACCCGTGGTTACCAAGTGGGTTCGCGAGAACAATCGCCAGAAAGTCTACCAACAGGTGGAAACGGAACTCCGTCAGGGGAAGCAATTGTTTGTGGTCTGCCCTTTGGTGGAAGAGTCGGAAAGCCTGGATCTCAAAGCTGCCGAGCAAACCTACCAGGAATTGCGAACCGGTCCACTGGCGGACTTTCGCGTCGGCTTGCTCCATGGCCGCATAGACGACCGGGCCAAGGATGAGGTCATGCAAAAATTCCACCATCGGCAGTTGGATGTATTGGTGAGCACAGTGGTAATTGAAGTCGGTGTGGATGTGCCCAATGCCACATTGATGATCATTGAGCATGCGGACCGCTTTGGCCTTTCCCAGCTGCATCAGCTCCGCGGCCGAGTCAGTCGCGGCAAGGTAGCGGGGCAATGCTTTTTGTTTGCCGGAAATGTTACTGCCGAAGCTGAAAAACGCTTGCGGGCATTGACCAAAACGACAGACGGATTCCGATTGGCGGAACTGGACGCTCGGCTTCGGGGACAAGGTCAACTATTCGGCACCCGGCAACATGGATTGGGGGAGTTGCGTTTTGGAAACCTGCTCACCGACCAGGAGATCCTCAGGATGGCCCGGCAAGATGCGTTTAACCTGGTGAAGGATGATCCGGAGTTGAGTAAGGAAGAGCATGTGTCCCTTCGTGAGGAGATGATTGCCCGCTACGGGGAAAAGTTGAATTTGGCAGGGATTGGATGATTTGCCTCTGCGGCGATTGCATTGGAATCAGTATACTCAAGCTAATGTAGCAGTATCGAGCCGCTACTCCAAAAACCTGAAGCAATGCGGGGTATTCAAATTAGGATTGCGGTTTGGAATTTGCAGATTTAAGATTCATTGTAATTTCCATCCAAAATTCCAAAATTAAAGGTCCACCAATGGTCGGCGATGCACTTTACATCACGCTTGGGTGTTTTGCCCTTTTCATATTAGCTTACTTTATTTACGGCCGATTTCTCGCTCGCCGGATCTTCCAACTCGATCCGCATCGGCGCACGCCTGCTCACCGTCTACAGGATGGGATGGACTACGTCCCCACCAAAATCCCCGTTCTATTTGGTCACCACTTCGCTTCTATAGCAGGTCTAGGCCCCATTTTAGGGCCGGCCTTAGCGGTAATTTGGGGATGGGTGCCCGCAGTACTTTGGGTGGTCTTCGGCTGTATTTTTATGGGAGCAGTCCATGACTTGGGAGCAATGACGGTCAGCCTTCGGTTCCGCGGCCGGTCGATTGGAGACGTCTGCCGGGAATTAATCGGGCCGCGAGCGCGATTGCTGTTCCTGATTATCATTTTCTTTGCCATGTCCTTGGCCATGGGGGCATTTGTCAACGCCATCTCCGACTTGTTCATCAAATACTATCCCGATGCCATAATCCCTTCGTTTGGCTTGATGGTTGTGGCCATGTTTATCGGAATTTCCGTGTACAAGTTCAAGGTAAGATTATTCCCGGCTACTCTGGTTGGATTGGTGATTTTTATCGGCCTGATCTTTTGGGGAACCTTACAACCGGTGCCGACCTATGAATGGTTTGTCAGCGAGGGGACTCAGCAGGCAATCGCCGAGGTTCGCGAAGCCGGAGCCGAGGAAGGAAAGCGCCTTTATGGTGGTCAAGCAATACTGGATTCCTTGAAGGCAACCAAGAATAAGGAAGCAGCGACAGAATTGGCTGAAGTAATCCCGACGAAAACGAGCTTGGGGTACGCCAAGATCACTTGGGTTTGGCTTCTTCTCGGCTATGGATTCTTGGCTTCCGTCTTACCCGTTTGGTTATTGCTGCAACCGCGCGATTACATCAATAGCTTCCAGCTTTACTTTGCCTTGATCTTCCTTTTGATTGGCTTGGTTGTCGCCACCGTCAAAGGAGCCCCGGAAAGTCAAATTCACGCAGGAGCGATACGTACCGGGGTTACCTCGGAAGTCACCGATCCGGTGAACGAATTTCAAATCGCGTCCGATGTCTTCCGCCCGTTTCTTCCCTTCCTCTTCGTGACTATTGCCTGCGGGGCAGTCAGCGGATTTCACAGCCTGGTTTCCAGCGGAACAACTGTCCGGCAAATGAACCGGGAAACGGATGCCCTGCCGATCGGTTATGGAGGAATGTTAACGGAAGGGGCATTGGCCATTTTGGTAATCATGGCCTGTGTCGCGGGGCTCGGAGCAACGGCCTGGCAAGGGGCAGGACCCTACGCCAGTTGGAGCGGAATTACCGGGGGAACGCTAAGTGCCGTGGTCCAGGGAGGTTCGAATTTCCTCTCCTTCCTTCGTATCGACCCGGTTTTCGGCTCTACTTTTCTAGCCGTCACGATTGTGGCGTTTGCCTTGACCACCTTGGATTCCGCCACCCGGTTATTGCGATTTAATGTGGAAGAATTGTTCCGCTCAATCCGGGCAGATGCCTTGGCCAATCGTTACGTCGCATCCTTTGTTGCGGTTTGTGGGATAGCCCTATTTGGTCTTGTCCCCGGCGGCCGCGTTTTGTGGACTCTCTTTGGTACTACTAATCAATTGCTGGCGGGCCTGACCTTACTGACAGTCAGCATCTTCTTGTTTAAATTGCATCGGCCGATTGTTTTCACCCTCGTCCCGATGGCCCTCATGTTGACCTTCACTATCTGGGCGATGGCGATCAGCATGTGGGGATTCTTCCAGAAAAGCCAATGGCTGCTCCTCGCCGTCGCGGGTGCTATGCTAGGTATAAGTCTTTGGCTGTTAGTCGAGGCTGCGATGTCGTTTGCCAGAGGGCGTGGCGGCGTAAAATTTGACGACGAAGAGGAGAGTGAGAAGGAAGAGAAAGAGATGGTCACATCCTGTTCTTGTTAATTTTCATTCCTGACTCAACGGAACTAGCCCGGCCGGAGAGACGCCGGGTTTGTTAAACAACCATGATTCCAAAGCTTTAGATTTTCAATATCTTACTTACATCCATCCCATAACAAATTGTATTTCGACACCCCGAATACAGGATTCTCCCGTCGGGAGAAAAAACCACCATTTTGATTTGACTATCAAGTTCCTTGGTCGCTTGGCATTTCCAAGATGAAGTATCCCAAAATCGGATCGTGCGATCATCGCCGCCGGATACCAACCATTTGCCGTCGGGGCTGAAGGCAACCGTTCGCACGGCGTCCTCATGGTTCAGCAGTTCGGTTACCAAGTCCTGCTTTTCAGTATGCCAGATCAAGACGGACTCTTCCAGACTTCCAGATGCCAGCAATTTGCCGTCGGGAGAAAAAGCAATGCAAGTGGCTCCGCCGGAAAAGGTCCTCACTTCGGCTCGTTCATCGATGTCCCAGAAACTGATTGCTCCGTCCGATCCGGAGGTGGCGAATTGATCGATGCCGCCAACGGCCAGAAGTTTTCCATCCGGATGATAAGCCAAAGCTTCCACCGTGCAGCCATCCAAGGGATCGGGAATCAAAAGCGTGGCTTCTCCGTCTTCGATTCGCCAAATCCACACTGCCATTCCGGAGTAACTTCCCGATGCTAACTGCTTACTATCCGGACTGAAGGCAAGAGTCGTAATCGGTTCGTAGGGCCCTTCCAAGGTCCCGTGGGCTCTTGCCGTTTTCGCTTCCCAAAGGCGAACGTAAGCATCCGTTCCGCCCGCAATCCAATTTTCATCCGGACTGCAGGCCAGCGTGTGGACCGGCAGTTGTTCTTCCAAGCGTAGGATTGGCGATTGAGTTTTTGAATCCCAAATGCGAACACCGGAATTGGTGCTGGTGATCAATCGGCTGCCATCCGGACTCAAGCTCATGGATACTCCGCCACTAACCGGATCTTCGGATCGCGACAGAGATTTTCCGGAAAGCGGATCCCACAAGCGAATGATTCCTTCTCCCCCCGAGGCCAGGAGTTTCCCGTCTGCACTAAAGTTCAAATGGCGGAACTCGAGGTTCCCTTCCAGGACATGGATGGTCTTTTTGTCGGCGTAATCCCAAATATGAATCGAACCGGCCGAATCGGCGCAGGCCAAATACTTGCCGTCGTTGGTGAAGGCCAAGGCGTGCACTTGGGTCGAGTGGCTATTCAACAAGATGATTGGTTCCCGGGTTTCCACATCCCAAACCCGGGCGGTTGTGTCCCAGCCGGCAGAAACAATGGTTTTGCCATCCGGATGCCAAAGGAGATCCGGAATGCGATCCTTGTGCCCTTCCAATACTCCCAAATGCATTCCACCTTCCAGATCCCAAAGTTGAATCAACTTGTCTTCGCAAGCGGAAGCGATCCGTGAACCTTCGGGAGAAAAAGTCATGGCACTGATGGGTTGATCGTGGCCTTTGATTTCTTTCAGCAACTTTTTACTGTTAATATCCCAGCAGCGAACCACCCCATTATCATGGCCGGTTGCAACCACGGGCTTATTAGGATGGTAAGCGATCGAGGTAACCCAGGGATCCTGAGGAATAACCGAAAGCAGATTCCCACTTTTCGGGTCCCAAACCGAGAGAATGTCACTGCCCGAAGCCAACAGGCGGGCACTGGAGCTAAAACGCCAGATGGTTTCCAGGTCGCTTAACGTGTGGAATAAGACCGGCTTGTCGCTGGTGATATTCCATTGACGAATTACCCCGGGCTCTTCCACAGACCAGAGAGAACCATCCGAAGCAAAGCATAAGGCGAGTAAATCGCCGTCGGCGTGAAGATGGGGGTCGCCAAACAACAAGGTGCCACCGGCCGGGTCAGGAGGATTCG
>CAZPPD010000163.1:0-9330 GCA_964588185.1 uncultured Alcaligenaceae bacterium
GAGCCCGAAAACGGATGTCTATGCCTTGGGGGTCGTTCTGTATGAATTGTTGACCGGGCGGCGGCCGTTTACCGCTTCTTCGCCGACGGACACCATTATGCGGGTCTGTTCCGAAGATCCGGTTTCGCCGCGAAGATTGCAACGCAACATTTCCAAGGACTTGGAAACCATCTGTCTGAAATGTTTGGAGAAGAACCCGGGCAGACGCTATGAAAGTGCCCAAGCCCTTTCCGAGGACCTGAACCGGTTTCAAAATCGGCAACCGATCGTAGCCCGTCCGGCTACCAAGTTCGATCATCTGGTGAAGTGGTCAAAACGGCATCCCGTGGTGGCGAGTTTGACTACTCTTCTGGTTTTGGGTGCGATTCTAAGCATCAGTTTGTTGACGACGTTCTGGCAACAAGCTGAGCACAAAGCCCACACCACTCTGGAAGCGCAGAAAAAAGAGAAAAAAGCTCGTCAGGAAGCAGATGCTGCTCGCTTGGAGGTGGAGATTCAATTGGCAAACGTCAACTTGGATCGAGCCATTGCTTTGGCAGATAACGGCAACATTCCGACAGCACTACTGCTCATGGAACAGAATCTTAGGCGGGCAAAAAACATCAAGAAAAGAGGAGGGAAAACGGACCACCTGCAGGAGGTGATTTGCAAGAACCTCGGCGCCTATCACCAGAATCTTTTTACCGAACAATCTCGGCTGCCTCATCGGGATTGGGTGGTGGATGTCGGTTTCTGCAGCAAAGGGGAAATCGCCATGACCGCAAGCAAAGATGGAACGGCCGGGATCTGGGAAACGGGATCGGGAAAGCCATTGGTGGATCCGCTCCAACACGAGGATCCGGTTTGGACGATTGCCGGAAGCCCCGATGGTCAGTGGTTCGCAACAGGGACCGGACCCGCTCAACCTCAGGAAACCTCCGAAGGAGTCCTGCGAATTTGGCATTTCCCGGATAGGTCACAGAAGAAGATTGATTTGTTTGCCGAGATCAAACACCCGGCTTCGATTGATACGGTCGCCTTTAGTCCGGACGGCTCGGGTTTGCTTAGTTTGTGTTGGGATGACAAGGTGCGGGTGTGGCGAAAAGAAATCCAAGACAACAAAATTCATTGGCAGCAAAAGTTCGTATTGGATCACCACGCCTTGCTGACCGCTGCCGTCTTCAGCCCGGATGGGCGGTTGATTGCAACCGCATGCGGTGATGGAGGAATCCGGCTATGGAATGCGAAAACAGGAGAGCCGGTAGGGCAACCGATGCAACAAGAAGGAGCGGTTTCTTGTTTGACCTTTAGTCCAAATGGACATTATCTAGCATGTGGAACTCTTTTGGTGGTGGAAGGGGAGATTGAGGAACTCAAGAGCGGGGAAGCACAAGTATGGAACCTGGCCGATCAATCGGCCCATGGCCCACCGCTGGCGCACAAAGGGCAGGTCAAGGCGTTAGCTTTCAGCCCCGACAGCCAAATCCTGGTCACAGGAGGAGTCGAGCGAAGTCCGGAAGGTCATTTATCGGGTGCAGTTCGATTATGGCAGGTGCAGGACGATAATCCTTTGGTTCCGGTTGGGACCTTGCTGCAGGATCCTTGGCAGCACCCCGCTCCGGTTTGGTCGCTGGCTTTTAATCCAAACGGCCGGATTGTATTGACCGGATGTGAGGACATGCACACCCGGCTTTGGCACACCGGGACAGGTCAATTGGTTGCCCCGCCTCTCCTTCACGAGGGAACCATAGGATCCGTGGCATTTAGCCCGTGCGGACGAGTTGCCTTGAGTGCCAGCATGGGGGGAAACCAATACGCAGCCGCCCGCCTGTCTTCCGTTCCCAAGGGTCAGGTGGCTTCCTATCCGTTGCGGTTCCCACAGCCGCTGGATACCTTTTGCTTTAGTCCCGATGGGAAGCGGACGGTTTTTGGCTGCGACAATAATGAAGCATATCTCTGGGACAACGAGAACCAAAAGCTGATCGCAAAACTCTCGGGACACACCAATTGCTTAAGGGGGTGCGCTTTTTCTCCAGACGGGAAGAAATTAGCCACTGGATGCGCGGATGGTATGCTCCGGTTTTGGGATGGGCTGACGGGCAAATCCGGCAAAGCCATCAATTTACCCAAAGAGGGAATGGTGATTCGACCCTTGTGGAGTTCCGACGGCAAAAAACTCATAACCCTGTGGCATCACTACTTTCGTTCGGACGTCTCCATTTGGTCAGCGGAAGGGGACAGGCTGGCTAATTTGAACGGGGACAAGCTGGGCGGACGGCCCGTTTCGGTGGTATTCCAAGAAAAGGGTACTATTGTTCGCATTTCAGTGTTGAGCAATGATTACACCTCAGTTTGGGAATGGGAACCCGCCGCCAATAAGGTCGCGAAGCTCTGGGAGCATCGCTATCCTTGTTTCAACACCACTTTCAGCCCGGATGGCAAGCTCTTGTTAATGGTCGGTCCGGGTAATTCTTCCCGGTTTTTGGATGCCGTGACCGGGACGTTCAAAGGCTCCATGATCATTATGCCGTCGAAAATAATTGCCGGCACCTTTAACCCCGATGGCACGATGATTGTGCTGCGGGATTCTCAAAGCAGAATTCGATTTTGGGATGTCGCTTCGTGCCGTCCGGTCGGGGGTATTCTCCGGCACGGGCACAAGGAAATATTGGCAATGGTCTTTCATCCTGAGGGGGACAAGTTAAGTGTCACGCTGAAAGATTCCACGTGTTTCAGCTGGGATGTGCCGGAGGGCATTTTGGGGGAAGGAGAGCGGCTACAAACTTGGATGGAACTGAGGACGGGGGCGAAACTGGTAGACCGCATTGGAAACCAACGATTGACTCCAGAGGAACTTATTAACCATTCTCAGCGATTAAAAGCAACCGGCGGCTCACTCTAGTCTCCTCTCCCCCGGCTACAACCAAGGCCGGGAACGTCTTTTGCCGTTGGCCAAAAGATAGCCGAGCCTCCTCGGCGGCGGCGAAGAAGGCGGGCTTTGCAAGAGATCCGGAAAATTGAAAATTATTCCGTGAATCTGTCCGGACCGGGCCGGGATAGCAATAGTGTTGGTGAACAGGTTAACGCACAACACCAAACTTCACCAAGCTCGAATGGAGAACACTGATGAAAAAGACCCTGATCACCGCCGTTGCTATCGTGTTATTGGCCGCTGTTGCTAATGAAGCTCAGGCCCGCTATCCCAAAACCGTCCGAGAAAAATATTCGGTCAGCGTTCATCGCGGCACAACTGTTGGAGTAACGACTCCCACCTTGCCCATCTTTGGGACTTCCCCCGTTGTGGCTTTCCCAACGCCGGTTACCCCCGGCTATGTCGCTCCCGGATTTGTGGCTCCCGGCTATCCCGTCCCCGCGGTGATGCCGACCACGAGCTTCGGATCGCACTCGACCGGTTTCTCCGCTTCCTATTCGCGAGAAACGACCTACACTATTCCAAGCCCCTCAACGACACCGACTCGCTTCCGAACCCCGCTTCCGGGAAGAAGTCTCCGCAGGTAACACTGAATAAGCAACAGAAATCAAACCCAAGGCAAAGCAACTTGCTGCCTTGGGTTTTCATCACGCTATAGGATGAGTTTGAACAGAAAAAAATGCTGCGGGGGGCTAGGTGGAAACCCGAGACAATGGAGCTTTGGAACCCAGTCCCTAACTTTTCTCGAGGAACTTGCGCCGGGTGGCGTTCAGACGAAGGGCCAATGCCAGTGCTACGCGAGAGTAAAATTCTTTTCCAAACTTGGAGTCTTCATCAAATTCGTGGTGGAGTTCGCGGACGTTTAGGGCTGCGATTCGGCATCTGGAGATCGCTTTTGCGGTGGCCGTCATTCGGCCCCGGAAAAGAAGGGGGGACCAGCCAAGTAAATCTCCCGGACCCAAGACTTGAATGTGAACTTCCTTCTCCGGGGTTTTGAAGGACAGGTCCACTTCACCATCCAAAATAATAAACATCCAGTAACAACTCTCGCCTTCCTGAAAGATGGTATCTTCTTCTTTAAATTCTCGTAGCTCACCGGCTTGGGCGAGTTTTTTGAGATGATCCGGAGCCAGGTCTTGGATCAATTGAACCTTTTCAAATTCCTCCAGAAGAATCATGGCACGTCCTCGGTTAAGAGAAAAATTTCAATATTATATTAATCGAATACTAACTCAATTGCCTTTTTTCTTTGCCCTTTTCTTTGCGGCGGATGGCGATTTGGGGGAATCGTTGTCAGCCGCCGGTTCGGAGATTCGGTGGAGTTCTTCCAATCGCTTTTCCAACTCGGCTACCTTTTTTGCTAATCGTTCGGTTTCTGATTCCGCCGGCTCCGGATGGGTGGGGGATTCGCCGGCCGAGCCCGGAAGGAAGCTCTTCATCCATTGGGTGGGAGTGGTCAAGGGATTAAAGGGAGAGGATTGCATCAAGTTTAAGTAAGTTAGCGATTGATGGAAATAATTCCGCAGAAATTCCAAGGCATAATCATTGGCTCGAATGATTCCGTGCAAAAAGGATACCGGAAATAATTCCATCCGCTCGGGATGCTGATCCAGAATGATTTGCGTCAGAACGGTCCGTGTCAGATCTTCGCCGCTTTTGCTGTCAACGACTTGAATGTTTTGGCCGGCCTGGATGAATTCCTGGATTTCCGGCATAGTGACGTAGCGGCTTTCCCGGCGATTGTAGAGGCGGCGGTTGGGGTAGCGGATGATGGTGACGACATCCTGGGAATTTTCGGTGTGCGAATTTTCTTTTGCCATAGCAAACTTCTTTCCGGTGAGCGGAAATGGAACAATCGGTGGCGGATTTGTCACAGTTTTTTGTGACCGTAATAAACGATTGTAGCAGCTGAAAAATAACCTACCAATATTTTCTGCTTTTGCAGCATGCAATTTAAAAAATAAACCATTAATGGCATTATATGCTAACGTGATTCAAAATATTTTTTGTGCAAACGCAGCAAAAACAGCTTGACTTTTAACCCCTTCCGGCCGACAATAGAAAAGAGGAAACATTTTTCGTGTTAGTTTTTTCCGGGCATGCGAATTGCATAACATCTCATCAATTCCGTTCGATGAAGGACGCCCCACTCCAGGCCATCTATTCAGGAGGGACGACAATGTTTGATCAAGTCTACGAAAATATGCAGAAAGCGACCAACACCACCATGCAAATGCAACAAGAAATGTTTAAGCGCTGGCTTGATATGTGGAATGGTCATGCACCATCAACGGTCCCTGGAATGGAGCAATTTCAGAAGTTCCAGGAAAACTGGACGCAAACCACCCAGAATCTTCTCAAACAGCAGCAAGAAGCCCTGGAAAAACAATTCCAGGCCGGTGTGAAAAACATCGAGAATGCTTTTGAAGCGGCCAAAGACACGGATTTGGACGACTTGCGCAAGAAGAATCTCGATTTGTGGAAGAAGAACTTTGATTGTTTGCGTTCGACTTATGAAAACCAATTGAAAGACTTGCAAAACATGGTAAGCAAGTGGACCGAAATTGTAGCCAAAGGAGCAGCGTAACCTGAATCTTTCACTTCTCTGTGGTTAAGTTAAATTCAGGTACCTTCAGGAATTTTTGGGAGAAAAAAAATCATGTCTAGCGAAGCCTTTATTCTTTCAGGTATACGAACTCCCATCGGCGCCATGGGTGGTGTATTGAGCGAGGTTCCCGCCCCCGAACTGGGATCCATCAGCATCAAAAAGGCCCTCGAACTTGGCGGGGTAAATCCGGAATCGGTTTGCGAAGTCATCATGGGCAATGTCGTGGCAGCAGGGATAGGACAAAATCCGGCCCGGCAGGCTGCCATTCGATCCGAATTGCCGGTTTCGGTTGGCGCGACGACGGTAAACAAGGTGTGCGGTTCCGGACTTAAAGCGGTCATGATGGCAACTCAGGCCATTCGCTTGGAGGAATCGCAAGTTGTTGTCGCCGGCGGCATGGAAAACATGACCCGTGCCCCTTACCTGCTTCCCAAAGCCCGCCAAGGGTACCGTATGGGGAATGGCGAGTTAATTGATGCCATGATTCATGATGGGCTGTGGGATGTATACGGCAACAAGCACATGGGAACTTATGGGGACCAATGTGCCGCCAAGTGCAATCTAAGCAAAAAAGACCAGGATGATTTTGCCGTTCGCAGCCATACCCGGGCCCGCAAGGCGATTGCCGACGGCATCTTCAAAGATGAGATCGTGCCGGTTACCATTACCGTCTAAAAGCAGACGGTAACGGTAACCGAGGACGAAGGACCTGCCAAGTTTAACGAAGAAAAGCTTCGTAGCCTGCGTCCGGCCTTTGGGCCCGAGGGGACGATCACAGCGGGAAACGCTTCCAGCATCAATGATGGGGGGGCGGCTTTGGTCCTGGCATCCCAAAAAGCCTGCGAGAACTTTAATATCAAGCCGATTGCCCGTGTGGTTGGCTATTCCACTTTTAGCCGGGAACCCGAATGGTTTACGCTAGCTCCGATTGGTGCCTTACGAAAATTATTTGAGCAAACCGGCTGGTCGGTTGCCGATACCGATTTGTTCGAAATCAACGAAGCCTTTGCTGCCGTTACCATGGCTGCGGAACAAGATCTGAAAATCCCGGCCGAGAAGGTCAACATCTATGGGGGAGCGGTAGCTCTGGGACATCCAATTGGCTGCAGCGGTGCCCGCATACTGGTGACGTTGCTCAATGGTCTCAAACAGACCGGGGGCAAACGCGGCATCGCTTGTTTGTGCATCGGCGGAGGCGAGGCTGTCGCTTTGGCCGTAGAAACCAGTAGTTAAAATCAGGAGATTGCCATGGCGGCTACCGATAAAAAAGAACAACCCGATAACCAAGCGAACGGTTTTGAGCCCTTGCTGGATTATTGGAGGGACTATATCGAGCAAAGCTCTTCGCAGATGGATGCCATGATGGCGGCTTTTAAAGGGGACCCCAGCGATTTGCGGCGCATGTGGCTGGATTCCCTGTCGAAAAATCTGGACGCCTACATGCGGTCGCCGATATTCCTGGAGTCCATGCGGCGCAACATGGAGACGCTAACGCAGCTCAAAAGCACCGGCGAAGATTGGGCGCGTGATTTTAGCCGCAGTACCGGCATCCCGCGCATCCCCGATATTAGCGGGTTGTTCGAACGTTTGCAAATTGGCCAGGATACCATTCTCAAGCGTTTGGATACCATTGAAAAACGCTTGGCCGAAGTGGAAAGCCAAGTGGTTCAGAATGGGAAAAAGAAAAAGAGCAAGGAGAATTAATTTTCGTTGCCATTCCTTTTGGGCAGAGAAGGCATTTAATTCCAAATCATTAGGTTAAGCTATCCAAAAAGGAGTTCATCATGGCGGAAGCCTTAGCGGACAACGTCCGTTTGCCCAGTTTTGATCTTAGTGGAAAAACCGCCTTGGTTACCGGTGCCTCGCGGGGTATCGGCAAAGCGATTGCTCTCGCTTTGGCGAATCAGGGAGCGGATGTGGCGGTTAGTTGCAATACAGGCGGAGAACTTGCCCAACAGGTCCGAGAATCCATCCGCAAAATGGGACGAAAATCGGAATACTATGCCCACAGTATTGCCGACCCGGCCGAAGTGGAGAAGATGCATGAAGAGGTGATTCGAGATTTTGGCCAAGTGGATATTTTGGTGAACAATGCCGGCATCACCCAAGACAAGTCCTTCAAGAAGATGACCAAGGAAATGTGGGATACCGTTGTCAACACGGATTTGACCGGTGTTTTTCTTGTCACCAAGCAATTTATCGACGAAATGGCCGAGCGCAAGTGGGGCCGGGTCATCAATATCTCCAGTGTGATCGGCGAGGTCGGCAATTTCGGCCAGGCAAATTATGCAGCGGCCAAGGCTGCTTTGTTGGGGTTTTCAAAAGCGTTGGCGCGGGAATATGCCCGAAAGAATGTGACGGTCAATGCTTTGGCTCCCGGTTTTATCAAAACCAGGATGACCGAGAGCGTACCTCAAGCCGGAATCGATGCGGTGTTGGCGTTGACACCGTTGGGCCGGTTAGGGGAACCGGATGAAGTTGCTGCGGGAGTTGTTTACCTGGCCTCGGAACCTGCAGCGTTTGTAACGGGTGCGGTTTTGGATATAAATGGCGGCTTTGCCATGATTCATTAGAGATGGGGCGAGGAGAAGAGGAAGAGACTTGCTCTTCTCCCTGCAGATCAAAGGAGACTTTGCCATGTTTAATCCGATGATGGAAAAAATGCTGGAGACCCAGCAAAAGATGTTGGACGAAGGTATGAAGAACTGGCAACGGCTTTTCGCGATGCCCAAGGTGTCCGACCACGCCTTGCACGTCCGCGTGGGAAGCACTCCCTGCGATGTTGTTTACGAGGAAGATTCGCTCAAACTGGTTCGCTATCATCAGGAATCGGAAATTACCCGGCGTGAGCCTCTGCTGATCTGCTATGCCCTGGTCAACCGCCCATACGTGTTGGATCTACAACAGCAAAGGAGCGTGGTGCAGCAACTCCTCAAGGGCGGATTTGATGTTTATTTGATCGATTGGGGAGTTCCCACGGCTGCCGACCGCTCCATGCGTCTGAATGATTATGTTTGCGGGTTGCTGAAAAACGTGGTCCATTTTGTTCTCGATCAAACGGAAGCACCTCGGCTCAATCTCTTTGGCTATTGCATGGGCGGAACCATGTCCACCATGTTCACTGCTCTTTATCCCGAACTGATCAACACCCTGACACTTCTTGCGGCTCCGATTGATTTCTCCGGAGATGATGCCCTTCTTCATGTGTGGACGCAGGAGAAATATTTTGACGTGGACCGTTTGATTGACGCCTACGGCAATTGTCCGGCTCCATTCCTGCAAAGTGCCTTTCAGATGATGAAGCCGGTCCAAAATTTCATCGAAAAGTACAGCAATTTCTACGAGAACATGCAGGATGACCGCTTCCTGGAGAATTTCTTCTCCATGGAAAAATGGGTGCAGGACAATATTCCGGTGGCCGGTGAGACCTTCCGGGAATTTGTAAAGTGTCTTTACCAAAGGAATCAACTTGTCAAAGGAGAGTTTCGCCTCAATGGCAAATTGGTGGAGTTGG
Source organism: uncultured Alcaligenaceae bacterium (assembly GCA_964588185.1). GTDB lineage: Bacteria > Planctomycetota > Planctomycetia > Gemmatales > Gemmataceae > CAZPPD01. The sequence continues at coordinate 9,034 of CAZPPD010000163.1, forward strand.
CTCGCATTACCTGTCCTTTGATGTTGTTGACAGCGGAGTTCGATCACCTGGTGCCCCCTTCCTCGACGCTGGGAATTGAGCCTCATGTCGGCTCCGAAGAAGTAAAGAAGATGAATATTTCTGCGGGCCACATTGGGTTGGCAGTTAGTTCCAAGGCGCACAGGGCGTTTTGGCCGGAAGCGGTATCCTGGATTGCTGAACGTTCCACCGCCATTTCCGCCAAGGATTAGCCGTGGAACGATTTGGTTTCTACTCCCTCCTTCCTAAACGGAGGTAGGGAAAGAAAGATCCCTGGAA
>CAZPPD010000164.1:0-9315 GCA_964588185.1 uncultured Alcaligenaceae bacterium
CGCATCCTTATATCGTTTGCCCCGTTATTTCAAAGTTTCATTGAACTTTATGGAAACTTCCTGCATGCGTTCGTGAGTTTCCTGGGATCCCCCGACCAAAAGAAACTCTTCATTTCGGGTAACCCGCTTGTGACCATCTTCTCAATCCAATCCAAGCCCCACAACGCCCAGGACTTCTGATTCTTTTTTTGTCTTCTTTGCCACGAAATAAACCTCCAAGGAGGATAAATGATCGATTTAATATATTAACTATAAGATGAGAAGCTGGGGTGGGTCAATTGCTGAGGGAAAGAAAACAATCCCTTTAAGTATTTGCAAAATCGGAACTTTCGGTAGGAATTCGCCGGGTTTCCATGGCAATCCCCGGAAGATTTATTCATTGTTACAGGCCAGGATTAACGCCTGGGTGGCCCAACTACTGGCGGTAATGGAAATGAATTGATCCTTTCCGTGCGGAAAACCACTTTCAAAGTAAGTCTGAAAAGGCCGGCTCCGGCTCTTTACATGCCAAGACCCATCTTCCAATTGCGTTTTCAGTAAGTACTTTATCCCTTGCTGGTAACTCTTATGGTTCACGCTTGTGCCGGCTGCTTTATGTAAAGCCACCAAAGCGGTGCCGGTTGCATAGGCATCACTTGCCATATCCGTTTTCTGCGACCAACCCCCATCGGCATTCTGCTCAGTAATAAGCTGATCGGCCGCCTCTCGAAGAAGGTTCTTGTCTACATCCAGATAATAAAAATTCCATAATTGGAATACCCGATCTTCGGTGTCTTGAACTTTCGCTTTAATGACCCAGTTTTTGACTTTTTGCATCCGTTCATCAATCCGGTTGTGGGTTTCCTTGGTACCGAAGTTTTTCAGGCCGATTACCGCCAAAGCAGTTGTTGTTAGGGTGCTTGCCTGAGATGGGGGCCGATTCCCCGAGCGTCCCCAAAACCCGTGTTTGCCATCGGTTTTCAGAAGGTATTCAACGACAGCCGAGGAAATCTCATCCTTCTTCCAGTTTCCCGCTTCCAAAGCCCATAATGCCCAACCCGCAGTATTCACTCGCCCCCCTTGCCCCCGGCCGCGGAGGTAATTCTTTTGGCCGCGTTTCAAGTGTTTCCAGGTGTGTTTTACCTGCGTTTGGAAATTGTCTTCATCAATGGGAAACCCCTTCGCTTTTGCCTCAGCCAAAGCAATCAGGGGAAGCGATTGGTGGTGACAGGAAAAACAAGTTCGCCGGGTGCGATATTGGATGGTGCTCTTTTGAATCAGATCCAAAGATTTCTGGATCGCGGATTTTATTCCTTTGGTTTTGGGAGTATCCGCTTTGGTTTCCGGCGACAGGAACAGAAATCCAACAATCACAAAAGAAGCACCTATAGTTTTCATGGGAGATTTTCCTGGCTGAGTTACTTATTTCTTCGCTTGGGGACTACCATCGTGGGGTAAGCTGTAATAGTGGTTGCGTCCTGAGAAACCAAATAGTTGTCATTAACCGCTAGGTTCCCCAACGCCTCGTTTTTTGGCAAAAGTAATCGGGTAATTTTATTATTTTTCAGGTTAATACAACACAACTCTCCTTTATTAGACTCGATTCCTTTTCGCAAAGGAAGAAAATAATATCCCTTGTGAACAGATCCCACACCGGAGGGTATTCCCGTCTGGATAATTGCTTTCTCTTCGCCTTTTTTGATCGAAAGTAGGCGTATTGTTTTTGGTTCCACAGAATATAATCGGTTATTAAAAACTCCGGCTAAATATAGGGCTTTTTTTCGGGCTGTTTTCCAAATCTTGTTGCCGTTTTTGAGATTCAAACAATAGATTGGATCATCATCCGCCGCCGTAAAAATAACTTTGTCTTTAACAACTATGGGGATATTTCGTTTCCAGGCAGATAGAAATGTTTTGATATCGGTATAGGGAGATTTTCGCTTTGCCTTTCGATAGACAAATTCCCATGCTTTCTTTTTTGCTTTGATGTCAATTGCATAGAATTTTCCCGAGTGGTCGGTAAATAATATGCGGTTCTGATGTCCAATCATATAGATAGGATTCACTCGTCGTAATATATCATTATAAATTGGTTCGTTTGGTTTTCCTAAATCTATCATCCACTTTACTGTGCCGGATTCTGGGTCCAAGCATGCGAAACGAATCTTTCCCATATGTTTTTCATTTAAGCAGTATAATTTTCCTTGATACGGAAGTGGTGGCCCCAGAAAATGACTTTTGGGTTGAAAGGGATCATTAGGAAGAAGATTACTCCTGCCGAGTTGCCATTTCAGCTTGCCAGTACTCAATTCAATAGCGATAAGCGAATCAAGTTCCAATCGAGATTTTAACCGTTTTGATTTTATTCCTTGTCCAATATTTGGATAAGGAACAGCAAAAGAATCGATAGCATAGACACGGTCTTTATCCATGCTAAAACAACCGGTCATTTCATTTTGATATACCAACGGCAAAGAATTGGCGATTTGGTACCTTTTCAACCAATTCCCAATTTCAAAGTTGAAGACGGGAGAAGAAAGTATAAGCGGCAAGCTGTTATCAAATTCCACTGTTTGCCAGAATATGGCTCCTAATTTTAGAGCTATTTCCTTCAGGTTGATATTTTTTAGATTAATAGCACGAATTACGGAAGGTGTTCGATTAATACAGCGAGTATCGCGAATTACAGGAAAACTCCCCGGGATATGGTTTTGTTGCATGCCGATCTTTTTTGCCAATACCATAAAAGAATGGGCTTTCTTTTCTTCCGGAATGATATTCCCGGTATAATCATTCGGATCGAGGATAGTAGCTCGCTTCCACAATGGTTTCTTAAAGTTCGGCAGCCTTTTGGGAAGAGCTGATTTCTCATCAGCCCTCGCGGTTCCATTACTAAATAGAAATACAAAGGTGAAAGCAATGATCCGCAAAAATGAGAGGGAGAAATGCGTTGCCATTGGAGGATTCCTTATGTTTGATTGGAGTGGTAAGGTAACTTATCCTGATTATCCTAAGATAACAATCCTTTCCAACAAAGCATTCAATTAATCAGATCTTCAGTGGGGAAAAATTATGGATACATACAAATATTTTTATCTCGCGTTTTGTTGTTACTTGGTTTTTGGAAATTCTGCCTCTATCGCCGATGATTCCAATAACATTGAGCCTTTACAGATTAGAGTAAAGGAGGATGTCTTAAAGGATCTTAAATATCGATTGGCTCGAACCCGGTTTCCCGATCAAATAAATAGTTCCAGTTGGCATTATGGAGTTGAATTAAGTTATATGAAAAAATTGGTTCGCTATTGGCACGATAAATATGACTGGCGTGCCCAGGAAAAGCAGCTCAACTCCTTTGATCATTTTACCACCAAGATAGACGGACTAAAGATTCATTTCATTCACCAACGCTCAAAGGAAAAGGAAGCCCGGGCATTACTGCTGGTTCACGGATGGCCGGGTTCCTTTTACGAATTCTACAAGGTAATTGGTCCCCTTACCGACCCCGTGGCTCATGGCGGTAAAGCGGAAGATGCTTTTCATGTAATCGTGCCGTCTTTGCCCGGTTTCGGCTTTTCCGGGAAGCCGCAGGAAAAGGGCTGGAGTGTAAGCCGAATGTCCCAGGTGATGGCCAAGCTCATGAAACGACTCGGTTACGACAAGTATGGAGTTCAAGGAGGAGATTGGGGGTCCGGAGTGGCCCGCTGGTTGGGCACTTATGATTCCGAGCGTGTCATTGGAGTTCACCTGAATTTTCTCCCCATGGGGCCGCCAAAAGGAAAGAACCCATGGAAAGGGGTCTCCGCAAAAGAACGCCGGCGATATGAGAAACGTCGCCTGGAACTCAAATCGCATCGGGGTTATTCGGCCATTCAGAGAACGCGGCCCCAAACCATTGGATATGCTCTCAATGACTCGCCGGTGGGATTAGCAGCCTGGATTATCGATAAATTCTGGGCTTGGAGCGATCATGGAGGAGATTTGGAAAAGTCTTTCTCCAAGGATGAACTGCTTACCAATGTTATGATTTATTGGATTACGGAAACAGCCCCTTCTTCCGCTCGTATTTATTTTGAACGATCTTTTTACACGGGAAAGCGCCAAGCCGGCCGATCTCCGGTTGGGGTGGCTCTCTTTCCCAAGGAAATAACCTTACCGCCGAAGGCTTGGACAAAAGGCCGCATCAATCTCATTCACTGGACGGAGATGCCGCGCGGTGGGCATTTTGCTGCATTGGAAGAACCCCAATTGTTGGTTGAGGATATTCGCTTGTTCTTCCGCAAACTGCGATGAAGCTTCTGTTCATTATCCGCTTGTGGTAATATCACCAACATGGCCAAGAAAAAGAAAATCCGCGTTGAGCTGCGAAAGAACCGCACGAAACCTCCTCGGCAAAAGGATTGGACCCGGGGATTTCAGGAACACGGCTTTACCGACGAAGCTCCCAAGACCGAGGAGCGGGTTCGGGCCAAGGGCGACCTTTCTCGCCACCGAACCATCATTCAGGAAGAAACTCCTGAGGAAGAGGGAACAAAAAGCGAAGCGGAAATGCCTGCGGTGGACATTTCCAACTGCCTATCAGGCCGAGTGCTAAGTGTCCACGGCCTCAATAGTATTGTGGAAACCGAAGAGGGCCGGCAGTACCGCTGCACGGTCCGCCGCGTGCTGAAGAACCTGGTTATGGATGAACGCAATGTAGTGGCTGCCGGGGATTATGTTTGGATTCGGCCTGCTACGGAGGAAGAAGGCGTCATTGAACGAGTCGAACCGCGCCACGGCATATTGACACGATCCTCGCGCGGCAAAGAACATGTCTTGGTTGCCAATGTCGATCAGCTGGTCTTGGTGATGGCGTTGGTCGAGCCGGACCTTAAACCCCAGTTGATCGATCGTTACCTGGGAAGTGCCGAACAAGGCGAAATATCACCCATCATCTGCCTGAATAAAGCAGATTTAGTGGAACACGCAATTTACCAACCAATTGTGGGACAGTACAGCCAGTTGGGGATTCCCACGTTGCTGACCAGTGCCACAACCGGTTTCGGCATAGACCGCCTGAGGGAATTGTTGAAAGGGCGGCAGACGGTGTTTTCCGGCCAGAGCGGTGTCGGCAAGTCTTCCTTACTGAATGCCATCCAACCGGAATTGGGTCTCCGGGTTAGCGAAGTCAGCGATACCAATCAGAAGGGAAAACACACTACTACCACCGCTCACCTTATCCGCCTGAGTTTTGGCGGCTGGGTGGTCGATACACCGGGAATTCGCCAGTTCAAATTGTGGGATGTCATTCCGGAAGAAGTAGAAGGGTTCTTTACCGAATTCCGGCCCTTCGTGCCGCATTGCAATTTTCCGGATTGCACCCATACTCACGAAGATCGCTGTGCCGTCAAAGATGCGGTGGCGCGGGGGTTAATCAGTGATCGCCGTTATACCAGTTACTTGGGGATTTATAATGGAGAGGCCGAGGGATAGGAGGAACAAGGACAGCGGGAACAGCCATTCCTCGCAGTCTTCGCTCGTCCTTACTTCTCCAGGGATTTAATAAAGGTCAACGTTTCTTCCTGTCTTACTCCCGGTCCCGGCAAAGTGGCCCAATAGCCGGCCAATCGAGGTCCCGGGTAGATCTTGTACAAGTTAACGCCGCGAACAATTCCTTTGTCGTCCCGGTTCATAGCCCAGCTGATGGCCAACGTATCGCCATTGCGAATGCCGATACCGACGAACGACGACCCGATGCCAATGGTCCATTGAACGACATAAATATCGTTTTTCTTGATGATCATGGCCAATCCCTTGTAGGATTTGCCGTTTACATCTCTTCCTTTGCAGCTGTAATAGCCGGAAATATCACCTACCGGATTTTTTAACGACTCGGAAAGGATTGGATTGGAATTGGGCTGATTTAAACCGGTGTTGTTGACGCCTAACGAAATGGCCACAATAAGAATACCTGTTGAAGTCATTTTTGGGACTCCTCGCGCATAAAGTGATGGCACAGGAAAAACCTGTGAAAATGAAAAATTGGGCAAAGGGGAAAGAAGAGATAAAACCGGACGGGCTGAGTCTGGTATCACTTCCTTGTGAAACACTATCGAATCCATTCGATTTGGATTATCCCGGAAAATCTCTATCCGAGTAACCCACGGTTAGGAATCTAATCAAATCCGCAAAGAAAAACTACGGGAGATTCTTTGGGTGTCCCACAGAATTTTGGGTTTGTGATCTACCTAATGGTCTGAAGCATGCTCGCCCCCGCCTTTCTGAATCTTTCGGGTTTTTGCCTGAAAATAGTACTTTGAGAAACTTGTGTTTTGTCACAAGGCGCGCATGCTTCAGACCAATATATGGATTACATAACCCTAAACCAACGGAGCACCCTTGGGAGACTATTGCCAGAGCTTATTATCATTCGTAAAATAAAAGGCTCGCAGAATTTAAAACCAACTCACTTAAACTAATAGGAGGAAATGAATTGGGTACTAAACGCACTGGAAAAGGACGCCGCAAAGTGGGGCGAAAGAAACGCCGTATGCGTGCGAAAATTCGGCACCGTAAGTAATTCCCGCCAGACTACATTGTTCGCCCGCCGTCTACAATCAATACCTGTCCCGTCATCAATGTAGTTCCTGCAGCCAGAAACGAAATTACATCTGCAATATCATCCGGAGTGGCTGCTCTTTTCAGAGGGGTGATTTGGATGGATTTTTCCACATGTTCCATGTGATCCGCCAGCCATCTTGTAATCACCGGTCCTGGAGCAACCGCATTGACTCGAACCTTTGGTCCAAAGGCGCGGGCCAAGGATTTGGTCATGCAATTCAACGCTGCTTTGCTGGCCGCATAGGCAATGGAACTGCCATGGCCTTGGACTCCGGCTACGGAGGTCACGTTCACTACATTTCCGTTGCGTTCTTCCAGGTGGGGCATCGCTGCTTTGGTGCAGAAATAAGCTCCCTTGACGTTCACATTGAGGATTTCATCCCAAACCTCTGCGGTAAGCGAATCTAAATCCGTATGGTCAATGAATTGAGTGGTGGCGGCATTATTGACCAGGACATCGATCCCGCCGAGTTCCTCTTTGCAGCGCGAAACCATGGTCTGAACAGCTTTTTCGTCTGCCACATTGGCCTGGATGAGAATTCCTGGAACTTTTAGTTTTTTCACCTCCTCAAGGGTTTCTTCGGCTTCTTTTTGGGACTTGGAATAATTCACGGCCACTGCCATTCCTAGGCCGGCAAAACGAATTGCCGCAGCCCGGCCAATTCCAGTTGCCGACCCGGTCACTAATGCTACTTTTTGCGAATTACTCATTCTTATATCCCTCTTTGTTTTCGGTTGACTTCTCTTACTTGGTCACAGTAACCAGCGGCGGATTCATCATGGACTGAGGGCTGGTTGCGGCTCCAATATGAGGAGGCATGCGAACAAAATGATACCAGGCGGATAAGGTCAATGGCCGGGTGGACTTGTCAACTCGCTCTTGTAGTACCAACAGTCTTCCATCGGTATGGGCTTCAATTCTGGACCGGATTCTCGGGAAATCATTTACTGCCACGGCAGTGCACCGGGATGAATCCATGACGTGAGCCCAGCCAGCGGTCACGGAATTTGGCTCCAAGCTGCCAAAAACCAACGGGACAAGCTTCTTTCCCCTCTGTAAGTAGGATTCAAATCGTGATTTATTTTTGCCGCCGGGTTTGCCGAACAAAAGGGCCGTCTGGCCTTTTCGCAACCGGGCGTAAACCAAGTTGCCGGCCCCAAAATCCACCAGAAATGGTTCTTTCTCCAACAAGAGATTGAGTTCCGCTCCAACTCCCAGCAATTTTGGGTGGAAGTTGTCCTTCTGTTTCTGCATGGGTTGGACAGTGGCTTTAACGTGGAACCAAGAGCGGGAACTGGGAAACTCGAGGTCCACCCTGATGCGGAAATCCTGCTGTTGGATGGTTTTAACGCTATTAAATTGAAGTGCGGCGATTAATGGCCCGTTTTTGACGACCGATCCTTTAATTTTATCACCGCCTATCAGAACGGTTTTCGGGCGGGGGTTTTTGGTTTTGGCGTTTGATTTGGACACGATGAAAAACAATCCCTTTGACTTTGTTTGGGAAATGTATTTTCCAAAGGCTGCCGTTACCAGTCCCTGCAAATCATCAGGAATTACCAGTCGTATTTTTCCGGAACGGCTAACGACAAAATCATTGCCTTTATGAAGAATCTGAATTCCCCCTTTGGTTTTTCGCTGGGAATTGATTTGCGGATCGTATTCCAACACCAACTTGTAATCTTCAAAGGGAGAATGCGACGTGGGGAAATCGATGCCAACAATAGAGGTCCCTTTGGCCGATTGGGCAAGTGGGTAAATCTGAAAAGCCTGAGGTTTGCCATCCCGTAGCAATCGAAAGTGAGCAACGTCTTTGACCGGATTGGAAAGCTTGAGAACCACACCGGTAGGATGGTTGAAGCGGCGAACCCCCGCAGTTTCCCGGACCTCTAGGTTCCAGCGCTGAATTTTTTCGCCGCTAACTGAGGGTGAATAAAGAAGCTGAAGAAAAACCAACGGGGCCAAGACCATATAAAGAATAGGCGATCTCATGGGTGTTCCTTTTCGGGTGCTTTCGGGGTCTAGATTTAGGATTCTAATAGACTCTTAAGTCACCCCGTTTGCAAATCAATTCCTCTTTTCGGGTGGTCCTGCTTAATTTTGGCTTTCTAATCGACCTAGTGGTTTAAAGCATGCTCGCCTAAATTCTCAAAATACTTTGCTTTTAAGCAAAAACGGGGAAGACTGGTTGGGGCGAGCATTTCACCCTAAATGTTTAGAAGAATCCCCAAAATCCAACAGGGAACCCTCCAATAGGACACCTCATTTCAGTCTGCGCTGACAAGACAGGCGGGGTTTGTTAGATTGCCCCAAGGCATGTCTGCGAGGGGGGTGGATTTCACGCCGGAAGAGAAAGCATGCTGCCTTTCAGGGAGGAGAGACGGATGTTTGGCAAACAGGATTGGGTAACGGTGACTTTGATTGTTCTGGCTCAGGTTGGGGTGATTATCTGTTACTGGGGCCTTACTCCCGATAAGTCCTTGCCCAAATTACCTTTGACCTACCATCCTCAGGTTAAAAATGAGGATTTTGTGGTCGCCAAGAAATCGCCGCCTAAAAAACACCAACCAGAGCATGACAAATCTCTATCTCTCCCCAAAGCCAAAACCACACCACCGAACGTCCTAAATCCTGCCAGTTTCGAGACCATTAAGCCCATCGATAACCCCCCGCCAAAACCGAAGACATTGGAGATTCAAGTACCGGAGAAATTGAATCCCATTAATCCGCTACCC
>CAZPPD010000165.1:0-9297 GCA_964588185.1 uncultured Alcaligenaceae bacterium
ACAAGCTCCGGGGCGGAAAGCTGGGTAGCAAATATGGATCGCGCTACATCGGCTCCATGGTGTCGGATTTCAACCGCACCCTTCTCAAAGGGGGAGTTTTTATGTATCCCCCTACCGATGCCGCCCCTGCCGGAAAGCTCAGGCTCCTTTACGAGGCCAATCCGATTGCATTTATCGCCGAAAAAGCCGGGGGAGTTGCCGGCAATGGAACAGGGCCGATTCTTAATATTCAGCCGGAGAATATCCACCAGCGAACGCCGTTGATTGTGGGGAGTAAGGCCGAGATGACAGCGTTTCAAGAGTGTGTGGGAAAATAAAGGGCCTGACCTACCAACTCTTTCTTTTCGCCTGAGAGGGCATTGGAAAACTCTTTCCAAACTGAACAAATCCGCTCCATTCCACTACAATATATTCTGGATCCCATTTCCTTTCCCCTTGGTTGGCTTCCCCGGTTTCGTAGGAGAACAATTGTATGGCCGGTTTGCCATTATCGGAGATAGCCGTTCAATTGCGGCCCGAGGACAATATTGCAATTGCCATTCGCAATCTGAATCCTGACTTGGAAGCCGTCCAAAATGGGAAGAACCTGCGGATTAAATCACCTGTCCTTATGGGCCATAAAATTGCCCTGCAGACTATTCCTAAAGGCAGTCCCATCTACAAGTACGGGCAAATCATTGGCTTTGCCGGCCGGGAAATTCACCCGGGGGACCACGTTCACGTCCACAATGTTTCCGCGAATGCTTTTGAAAGGGATTATGCCTTCTCTCAGGATGTTCCGGAACCGCCTAAAGCGCCGGAACCGCGCTATTTCCAGGGATATGACCGGGGAAAGGGCCGTTATGGAACGCGAAACTATATTGCCATCATCAGCACGGTAAATTGCTCCGCCAGCACCAGTAAATACATCGCGGAAAGAATTCGCAGTAAAGATCTGCTGAAGGATTATCCCAACATTGATGGCATTCTCCCCATAACTCACAAGGGCGGTTGTGCGTTTCAATATGATGGCGACGATCACCACCAATTTGATCGCACCATCGCCGGCTTTGCCAAGCACCCCAATGTTGCTGCATACATAATAGTGGGTTTGGGATGCGAGACTGGGCAGGCAATCCATTTGATCGAGAACCAAGGGCTCATTCAGATCAATGATGCATCCAATCCTCCTGTTTTGACTATTCAAGACTGTGGGGGTATTGGAAAAACCGTGGAGGCTGGGGTTCGCCGAGTGGCGGAGTTAATGCCTCAAGCCAATGATGTCCATCGGGTGCAAATCCCGGCGGCGAAGTTGATTTTGGGCACTCAGTGCGGCGGTTCGGACGGAAATAGTGGAGTTACGGCTAATCCGGCACTTGGGGTTGCTGCGGATATGTTGGTTGCTCAGGGTGGGACAGTGATTTTGGGAGAGACTCCGGAGATCTATGGAGCCGAACATTTGCTCACTCGGCGAGCAGTAAGCCGGGAAGTGGGAGAAAAGCTGGTTGAGCGCATTAAGTGGTGGGAATGGTATACCCGGATCTTTGGTGCGGAAATCAATAATAATCCTTCCCCGGGAAACAAGGAGGGCGGGCTTACGACCATCTACGAGAAATCACTGGGGGCCATTGCCAAGGGGGGTAGCACGGCTTTGGTGGATGTCCTTCGTTATAGCGAACCGGCTCGCAAGTCCGGTTTCCTGGTGATGGATACTCCGGGGTATGATCCGGTTAGTATGACGGGCTTGGTTGCCGGTGGGGCCAATGTTCTGGTCTTTACTACAGGAAGGGGATCGGTTTTTGGCTGCAAACCGGTGCCCTCCCTGAAAATCGCCACCAACACTCCTCTATATAACCACATGACTGAAGATATGGATGTAAATGCCGGTGTGATCCTTGAAGGCACCACGGTTCGGGAAGTGGGAATGCAAATCTTTGAAGAACTGCTTGCTGTTGCCGGCGGGAAGAAAACCAAGAGTGAAATTAACGGGGTCGGCGAGGAAGAATTTGATCCCTGGAGCATTGGCCCTTCACTTTAAAGCAAGAATTGCAGATAAATAACGAAAAACTATTTAGATGGAAGAAAAGTATCTGCGATTTCCTTCCTGAGTTAATATACTCATATTCAGAAGGGTAATTAGTAATTGCTCCCCAATTCTTTCTAGGTGTAAAAACCTTCTTTTAGCCATCCCCATATCTGGAGAACTATATGGCTCAGTTAAAAAATGTTGTTGATCCGTTTGGCGAAGTAAATGTTTATCCCTTAGGGAATGGAAAGAAGCGGGTAACAGCGACGATTTTGATGGAACCTCGCAAGGAAGGAACGCAAACCGGCATTGCCATCGATGGATCCTATTCCATGGAAGAGCTTTATGGCGGAGAAGAAAGCGGCGGATTCTTTTCCGGACTTTTCGGTAAGAAAAAACAAAAGCCGAACCAGATTACACCCGTGGTTCAGAAAATATGCGCGTACCTGGCTCGAAAGATAGATGCCGATGGCGGAACTACTTGTATCTATTGGGCTACCGGTCATGCCGGCCGCCAAATCGAAGAGATAGGCGATTTGACCGCGGATGAAGCCGAGAACCACCATTTTGGACCACCGGAAAATTTTGGGACAGGAACTCAGCTTTTACCGGCCCTCCAATACTTCCTGGAGCGTTTCAAGGATGCTCCGTGGGGCTTTTATATTTTCATTACCGACGGCGAACTTCATGATCTGGAGCCGGTGAAAAAATATACCAAACGCATCGCCCAGGAAGTTGCCGCCGGCAATCGCAAACCGGTGAAATGCGTTTTGATTGGCGTTGGTTCTTCCGTGGATGAAGACCAGATGGAAGAGTTGGATGATCTCGATACCGGGACCAACATTGACATCTGTGACCACTAACAGTCCTCGGAGTTGCGCGTATTACAACAGATCTTTGCCGAGGTCGTGTATAAAAACGCCCGGGTGGCCGATAGTGCCAAGATTTTCGACTCCAACAATGAAGTGATAAAGAATTTCTCCGATACCGGTCTTCCGGCGTTTCTGGATTTTGAAATCGGTGAGCACGCCAGCCATTTTGTGCTGGAAGTGGAAGGACAAAAAATTCAGCAACAATTGTCGGACTAGTGGGTAGCCTTCCAAGCTGTAAGGTAAAGGATTTCCTAACCCGGCGATTAAATGATTAAATAAAAGTTAGGCGGATTTTTTGAAATCTGTTCTACTTAGTGAACGAATAACATTACGCTCTACCAGCGTTTATCCAGGGAGGAAAAGATGACCCAACTCAGAAAAACCGTTGACCCATTTGGGGAAGTGAATGTGTTCCCTGCCTTGAACAACAAGAAACGGGTTGTTGCAACGATCTTGATGGAACCGTACAAAGAAGGGGCTCAAACCGGGATTGCTTTAGATGGCTCAGGTTCCATGAAGAAACTGTACGGTGAAGATGACGGCAGCGGCGTGGTGTCTTCCATCTTTGCCAAGAAACAAGTGCAAAATGAGGTTTCTCCGGTCGCCCAACAAATCTGCGCTTACTTAGCTCGCAAGATTGACTCCGATGGCGGGACTACCTGTATCTATTGGGCCACCGGCAACAATGGACTGGAAGTGGAACTGATCAAGGATTTCACCGCCGACGAAGCCGAACGCCATGTCTTCGGTCCGCCTCAGGAATATGGCACGGGAACTTATTTGATGCCTGCAGTGCGCTATTTCGTCGACCGCTTCCAGGATGCCCCGTGGGGATTCTATGTCTTTATCACCGACGGAGAGTTGTTTGATCTGGAGGAGGTGAAAAACTACAGTATTCAATTTGCCCGCGATGTGGCGGCCGGACGGCGAAATCCGGTCAAGTTTATCCTTATCGGTTTGGGCAATGACATCAATGAAAAGCAGATGGAAGAGTTGGATGACTTGGACCCCGGAGTCGATGTGGACTTGTGGGATCACAAGTTAGCCAGTGAACTTCGCCAACTGCAACAGATCTTCGCCGAAGTGGTGGATATGAATGCCCGCGTCGCCGACAACGGCAAGATTCTGGATGCCAATGGGCAAGTGGTCAAGAATTTCTCCGACACCGGATTGCCGGCATACCTGGAATTCGAAGTTCCGGATAGCAGTGAATACTTCACACTGGAAGTGAACGGAAACCGGATTCATCAACCGCTGTCTGATACCGCTCGAGTTCCAACCTCGGATGTGAGCGCTCCCCCTACATCCCGCCCCAGCGGTGCAACTCCCCCGCCTTTGCCGGGTGAGAAATCGGAGATGTCTTCCCCGCCTCCGGTTGCTCCACCTCAACCTGCTGCGGAAACCAAGGAAGCCCCGCAACAACAGCAACAAGAACCTGCTCCGGAACCCAAGAAAAAGGAACTGGTGGAAGATGCCAATGATGTGGTTGGGGACAAGGATGAGCTTTGGAAGATGATTGATCTGGAAATTGATCCGGAAAAAGGGAAGGACAAATAAGTTTCAGGTAGCTGGATTCCCCAGAATTTAGCCTTCTAAACGGTTAAATTCTGGCAGCAAATATTTTGTGGTTTCTGCTGAATTTCTGACAAATCCAGCTACTATTTTCTACTTCTTCTCTTCTGCGAGAACTGGTTCCAAGATCACCGCAACCGGGGTCATCAGCATCGGTATGTTATCCGTGAACGCTTCAAACTCCAAAGAGGCATTTTGATTGGAGAGCTTAACCGGCACATCCAGGAGTGCAGTCGGGAAATTGGAAATGCAAATCACATCTCCCTCATTGGCGGCATAGAAGGGTTTTTCGCCTTTATTTTGCGGCGGATACAGGCGGCTGCCCGCAAAGACCCAATGGTGTTTCATCGGTTTCTTGGTGCGGAAATGGCGGATCCATTGCTGAGCAGGGACCGTTTTGATTTTCCCGTCTTTGTCCGGGTATTGCAAAGTCACCCGGATCTTGGTGCCGTGGGCCGGTTTGTATTTGGGTTGGAACTGTACGGGAGCCCCAGCTTTGGCTCCGGCGGCGATTAAGGCTGCATGCATATGACGAGCATCGATGTCCGCAGCCAGCACCGCTTCGTGTTCCTTGGTCCTGCGGATGCACATAAACTGTTCCAGGAAATCCCGGCGGCGGCAGACATAGGCGTGCACCCGCACCCGGCGTTTTTTGTTGGGGAGAATCTCCAGAAAGACATTCTTGCCGATCTTGGCGACCTTTCCCTCGGCCTTGGGATAATTCTGGCGTTTTTCCTTGGGATATTCTTTTTCCAGCGGCGGAAGAGGATCCCCATTGAAATTCGTATCGGTCTCCTTGGGTAAAGGATCCTCTGATTTCTTCAACTCTTTTTTGCTGCCGGTTTCCGGTTGAGGAAGAGTCGCGGTTTGCGGATCTTTGGGCAGACGCTCAAAAATTGGGTCTGAGCCATTGTCCGGGGTTTCATACTCACAGCCGCAAAGGATTACCGCAGCCAGGAGAAAAGCAGAACCAATCCGCCAATTATTTTTCATAAGGCACCTAATGTTTTGGTGATTGGATTCTGGCGAATCCAGCTGCCTTTTACGACAGCAAATCTTCAACTACCTGTCCGTGACTCACCGGCATCGGTCGATCGTCCGGGGTATAGACGATTGCGTGGGGGTCCAAGTTCATTCCGGCGAACAGGGTCGAGACCAGATTTTCCGGGGTAACCGCATCCCGCTCCGGATAGGCGGCCCGGGAATCGGATTGACCGTAAATCATTCCCTTGCGGAACCTGCCGCCGGTAACAATTCCCGGAAAACAGTTGGGATAATGATCGCGGCCGTCCCGGCTGGCTCCGGCTCCACTGAAACCGGCTTGACCTACCCGCGGAGTGCGGCCGAATTCTCCGCCCAGGTAGACAACTGTATCTTCCAGCAAGCCGCGGGAAATTAAATCCTGCAACAAAGCGGTGTAAGCCTGATCCAATTTGGGCAACAGCTCATTGCGGAGTTTGGTGAAGTTGCCGCGGTGGGTATCCCACTCATGGTGGCCACTGGATGTGCAATCGGAAACCGTTACCACCCGGCAGCCGGCTTCGATCAGTCTGCGGGCTAACAGACATCCTTGGCCGAACATGTTTCGGCCGTAGCGGTCGCGAATACGAGGTGGTTCGGAATCCAGATTGAATGCCGACTGACCTCGGCTGCTGAGGACCAGATCGAACGCTTGCTCCTGAAACTGTGCCATATTCCGTGGCTGATTTTCCCGGGTAATGGGATTGGAATCTAATTGGGACAGCAGGTTGCGGCGGCGGTTCATGCGGTCAGTCGGGACATCGCGTTGCTGTTCGAAGCCATCGACGCGGAAATTTGCCCGGCTGGGATCTTGGGCGATCAGCAAGGGATCAAATCGACTCCCTAACCAACCGGCTGTTTGTCCCCGGAAGAAAGAACCCTGGTCATTTAACCTGGCCGGCAGCATAACATACGGCGGAACTGCGCTGTTGGTTGAGGGGGCCAAAGTAGTCGCCAAGGAACCAAGGGCCGGCGGATCATCCGGCCGCGTTCGCAATTGACCGGCGTTGTCGCTGCGAGGATTGACTCCGGTGAACATCCAGCATCCTGCAGGTTGGTGATTGCGATTCACGTGATGGAGCGTGCGAATAATACTGTAGTGATGAGCCATCCGAGCCATCTGCGGCAGATATTCAACCATTTGCGTGCCCGCAACCGAAGTGGAAATAGGCCGGAATTCTCCGCGGAATTCTTCCGGCGCATCCGGTTTCATGTCCCAGGTGTCAATCTGGCTGGGACCTCCATAAAGGAACAAGAAGATCATGGACTTGGGCCTGCCCCGGTTGCGGCCGGAAGCTTTGGCTTCCGATTCCATCTGCAGGATTTGGGGCAAGGATAACCCCAATGTTCCAATCGTTGTAGTCGTAAGAAACCGCCGTCGATTCATCGAATTATTCAGTAACTTCCACATGTTTCCCCCCAGTGGATGATTCTGACGTTTACCTCTTTTTATTTTAACAGTCTTGTTAGTGCCGAAACATGAATTCTTTCGTATTTAGCAGGGTCCACAGCACATCTTCCCATCCTTGACGGCGATCATCCACCGATTTCAAATAATTCAGGACAGTTTGTTGTTCCTTTTGGGTCGGAAATCGGGAAAGCCCTGCCAAATAGAGTTCTTCCAGCATCTTTTCATCCGGAATTTTCTTCTCCAGCAAACGTCCGATCCGATTGCGGCGATGGGATATTTGTTCTGAGACCGTTTTGCCGTTTACCAGCTGGAGCGCTTGGGCAAGGCTGGCGCTTCCCCCGCGTTCGCATTCACAGGGCAATTCCCGGGCAGGTTGACCGAACGATTTCAGAAACGGATGACTCACTTCGCCGCCGACCAATTGGATGGCTCGCGTTCCGTTGGGTTTCCCGCGAAAATCTGCGGGAACTTCCGTTACGGTGCATATCGCATCCAATAATTGCTCTGCCGTCAGCATCTTGGTCCGGGCATGAGAAAAATACTTGGAGTCATCCTTGTTAAAATCGTTGGTAGTGGCGCTTAGCTGGTAAGTCCGGGAATTCGCAATGGTGCGAATGATGTGTTTGACGTCGAAATTGTGAGCCACAAAATCCTTTGCCAGTGCATCCAGCAACTCGTCGTTGGCGGAAGGATTGGAGTCGCGGAAATCATCCACAGGATCCACTATGCCCTGACCCATCAGATGAAACCAAATGCGATTTACTACCGAGCGAGCGAAAAACGGATTGCCCCGGCGCGTCAGCCACTTGGCCAGCACTTCGCGGCGATCCTGGTTGCGGTCTATCTCGGGAACCTCACCTCCCAAAAAGCGGGGCTGCATGACTTGACCGGTACGCAAGTGGCGAACATCTCCGCTGTTGGAAACCGAAATGGTTTGCGCTTTCAGGTTTTTCTTGTTGCGCTTGCGATCTCCTTGGCGGCGGATGCGGGCGAAGAACGAGGCGGTACTGTAATAATCGTCTTGCGTCCACTTCTCGAACGGGTGGTTATGGCATTTGGCACATTGCATGCGGACCCCGAAGAACAGTTGGGCAGTAGATTCCGCCAATTCTTCCGGCGAGGTTGTCACCCGGTAATAATTCGCAGGGCCATTGCGAAAGGTGTTTCCCTCAGCGGTCAGCAATTCGCGAACCACGCGGTCGAACGGGGTATTTTGCTGGATGTGATTTTTCATCCATTTGCGGTAGCGTTTAGCCCCTTCGCGGCCCAGCGTGGTGGTTTTATTTCGCAGAACATCCATCCATTTCAGGGTCCAAAAGTCGGCGTATTCGGATCGATTGAGCAGGCGATCAATAAGCTTGGCCCGCTTATCGGCGGATTTGTCTTTCAGGAATCCGCGAACCTCATCCGGAGACGGCAAGGTGGCACAGACATCCAGATAAGCTCGCCGAATGAATTCTTCATCGGAGCAGAGATCCGAAGGTTGGATATTCAACAGTTTCAGCTTGGAAAAAACATGGCGGTCCACATAATTGTTTTCCGGTGGGTTGGGCCAAACAAATCCATCCTTGGGCTCCAGGTACGCCAACCGTACCGATTGCATGGACTGCAAGTAGCGGCACAAAATGGCGACTTCGCCGGCTTTGTGAAACTCCACCAGTCCATTTCCGTCAACAGAGGCGGTGTCATTATCACTGGTGGTAAACACTGTCAGTTGCGACACATCTTTGACTTTGCCATCGCTGAAATGAGCCAACACGGCAATTTGCTGCCGGCGAGCCGGAGCTCGCAGTACCCGCGATCCGGGCAAAATTTCCAGCTGCTCGACCGAGGGCAGATCCTTGGGATCATCCTGAAGGTCTTCTTGCAGCCATTGGCGAATGAGCTTGGCTTGCAGGCTATCACTGGGAAAGCGTTGCCCGCCTTCATGGGGAACCTTGGCTAGGGCTTTCATCAAGATCAAGCTGGCATCAGGATTATGGCGGCTGGTCCGCCGGCCCATAACATCCCGGGTAAGTTGCAGCAAATCCTCGGCCGGATCATAGCCGCGGAGGCTCAGACGAAAACCATTTTTTCCACTTGGTGTCCCATGGCAGGCACCGGAGTTGCAGCCGCCGACGCTGAGTGAAGCGATGATTTCATGGCGGAAACTGACCGGGGAATGGGCATCCATATTGGAAATCGTAAGCGGAACGCGGACCTTTTTGTCCCCTGCGGAAACGAGCAACTCTGTTCTGCCGTTGGCGGCGGGAGAAATTAAACCGGAGGGAGTAATCCTCGCGATCTTGGGATCTTCAATCTGAAAGTCGCAGAACGGGGTAAGGTCGCGAACTGTATCTCCCGGATACTCTCCGGTAACGATTATTTGTTGCAGTGAGCGGGGGTGATTTAAATGCAGCTTGTGGGGGAGGACTTGG
>CAZPPD010000166.1:0-9290 GCA_964588185.1 uncultured Alcaligenaceae bacterium
GATAATCAATTTTGGACTTGAACTTATTTATGGAGGTAAAGATGCCTTTACTGGAAGCTACACTGATCTGATCTCCCGCAAGCAACGGATTCTTACTAATATCAATTGTTCCCAGATTAATAGTCCACAAGAATTTCGGAAAGGGAAGCGGTTTTATATTACCCGATACCTGGGTCGAACGTGCCTTTAAACTGGTAGGAAAAAGATCATACTCATCGGGTAACTCCGGAAGTAAATAGGCATAGAGTTCGTTATTGGAAGGAACGAAAAAAGCCGCCACATCCGCAACAGGACTGGCACTTGGAGGTCTGGTTAAGGGCATGCCCAGCACCGCTAAACCGGATTCCGCGTCGATGCGATAAAACAGGTGCTTCCCAGTCGCTCGATCCATAACATAAAGGGTGGATTTCCGAGTAATAAAAAAATACTTCTCGTTATAACCTGCCTCGAGGACTTTAGTGTATGGAGGTCCAAGTGGAATGCGCCATTTCAAGTCCCCCGTCTCGGCATCCATTAACTGGACTAGACCGGATCGAGTTTGCACCAGAATATCATGCCTTCCGCCCATGGGAATCATCTGAAAGGCAACAAGCCGGTCTCTCTGGTTACTTACCGGAACTTTTGCCAACCAATCCAGTTTTAGATCCAGCCGCTCCAGCGTTTCCTTGGCGGGAATAATCGTCCGGGAAATGACCCTTGGTCCTCGCTGGCAATAAACCACAGGAACTAAAAGTACCCATATAAACATGGAAAGAATAATATGCTTCATAATGAACCTTAAGCAGTGAAAACTGGAGAAGTTACATCACTGTATCAAATCATTAGCTTTGGCAAAGAGTAGTTAACGCCCATCGGGTCATCCGTAATTTGCTACCGTTCTGAATATAGGGAAGAAATCATTTGCTCGACGTCAATTGAATTTCGATTTGCTGGTAAAGATCCATTGTTTTCTGCAACGCTGCCTCAAACTCCGGTTTCTTTTGGTTATGAATTGCCATCAATCCCGGAAATTTCTTCCGAAGTGACTCCAAGCGTTTCGATTCCGGCAAGCTGGTTAAATCCATCAAATTGTCATAGATATCCGCTAATTTGCAGATCTGCACTTGCCAGGGAGCATTGGCCAAAACCTCCTCATAGGCTCTTTCCCGCTGATGAAATTCTAAACGCTTATCCTTGGATAACATGGCCACCCAAGTAGCAATTTCTTGGCCGAATTCTTCGGCAATATCATCATAATCTACCTCGGTATCTTCAATCGTATCATGGAGAACGGCGGTAACCAAAATTGCCGGGTCTCTGACCTCAAACAAATGCCCCAGGGTAAAAGCCACCCGGTAGACATGAGCGACATACGGAGTTTCATTATCCTTGCGAACTTGCTTTTTATGCTCTCGAGCGGCAAACGAGATGGCTCTAAGAAGATCAGGGAAATTAATGGAATTGTCATTCATTTTGCAGAACCGGATTAAATCCATATTGACCAAAACTACTACTTCATTTGAAATGCTTCGGGAACTTTTGTCTACCTTCATGGAGGAATATTATGAGCCAGTGGTTTTTGATCGTGATTTGTTTGTTCCTGACAGGGTCCGGGATATTTGCGGAAGAAATCTCCGGGAAAAACTCCAACGGTGGGGGAAGTGGATATTACTCCAACCCTACCTATGGGACGACTGTCACTCCAACGGGTCCTGTGCGACCGTTGCCGGCGAAACGAAAAGTTAATGACTACCCTAGCCTCCTGAAAACCAAAGTTTATCCATTGACAAACCTGGGTAATGACCCAAGTTTAGGGGATTGGGTTTCCAAAACAATT
Organism: uncultured Alcaligenaceae bacterium; assembly: GCA_964588185.1. Lineage (GTDB taxonomy): Bacteria > Planctomycetota > Planctomycetia > Gemmatales > Gemmataceae > CAZPPD01. The sequence goes on from CAZPPD010000166.1 coordinate 1,817, forward strand.
CCGCAGATGATTCGTCCGGATATTTGGACGGAACAAGGAGGAAACTGCAGAATTAGCTTCTATGGACCGGGCAAGATCCTGGTAGTTTACGCCGACAGTACAACCCATAAGGAAATTGAAAGCTTCCTGAAGAAGGTGAAGACTTCGCTTCCCCAAGGCCAACCCCAACAACCCGGAATTTTAAAGACGACATTTAATCCTCCGCCTACCATTCAGCCTGTTCGCGCTGCCAACCATTCACTTTCCTACCCGCTGCCTGCCCCGCAAAACCAACCCAAGCATCTGTTCCATTTTGTTATTCGTTATGAAGGCGAAGGAATTATTGATGATAATGTGGTTAAGTTCTACCAGGGATCTCCACAAAAAATAGTGACCGAAAACCCATTCGCCACCGGAATGGAAACCGTCTTGGATATTTTCTCCGGATTTTTCCGTGGCAATGAAATCCGGGAAATGCCCCGTGCGCTAAACCAACCCGGTTCCATAAAACCGGTGGGATACCAATCCCCTCAACAAACTTATTCAACACCAAAGCATCTTTTTCACTTTATAATTCGTTATGAGGGAGAAGGGATCATCGATTCCAATGTAGTTAAATTTTACAAAGGAACCAACACTCCTGGTTCAATTTTACCGTCTTATGCAAATCCACCTTGTAATTATTGCGTTCCAAATCCCCGAGGAGCAGCGAATTCATCCCCTGCACTTCCCCCGGTTACTTCTCCTAATGGAATTCCTATAACCCAACCGGCAGTTTCTCCTGCCTATAAGGATAAAGAATTGCCATTTAACGTTCGATGAAAATTCAATCCTCGGTGCTTAAGTTGGTAAGAAATTTAAAACTTGAGCACCGCATTAATGAACCACCCCAAAAACATAATAGGCCAAACACATAAGACCCAGTACAACAGAACCAAGTTTCAAGTCGCTCCCTTTTCCGGTCAATATTTTAATGACTGGGTATAACACTAACCCTGCTGTCAACCCGTTGGCAATGTTGTAAGTGAACAACATCATGGTGACGGTAGCGAGTGCCGGGACGGCTTCACTCAAGTCCTGAAAATTGATTCGGGCCATCACTGCCGTCATCAAAACACCTACGGCCATCAACGCCGGCCCGTAGGCATATTTTAATTGCTGCAGGGGTTCCAATAGGGGTATGAAGAAGAGGGCGATGCCGAACAGGATGGCCACTACCACGGCCGACAAGCCGGTTCGAGCGCCTTCGCGGACTCCCGTAGTGGATTCGATATAGGCACCACTTGTGGTAGTTCCCACCAAACCCGCGAACATGCAGGAAAGGGAATCTACCAACATCGGCCGTTCCATTTGCGGCAAGTTGCCCTGTTCATCCAACATGTCTCCCGTTGCCCCGACAGCCATCAGCGTTCCCAACGTATCCAGGAAACTTACCAAGAATAAGGTAAGCAGCACCGGAAAGAAACTCAGTCGCAAAACACCAACGACGTCCAATTGAAAAGCGATAGGGGCAAGATTGTACTCCTCACTCCAAGGAACATTCATGATTCCCGTTGGTACCGGAGCGAGACCAAGGAAATATCCGGCCACTCCCGTTAAGAAGATTCCCAGCAAAATCCCACCGGGGATTTTCCAATACAAAAGCGTAGTAATCAGAAGAAACCCACCGATTGCCAGTAATACTTTGGTATCCCGAAAGGCTCCGATCTTCACCGGTGGGGTATCCATCTCGGCAACTTGTTTGACCCCGTTGGCTTCTTCAGTCGGCAAAACTTGGACCGGCATCCCCGTGACGCCATGAGAAATAATCCCGGTTTCTTTCACTCCCACGAAGAACAAAAACAAACCAATTCCGACAGCAAAACTGAATTTCATGCTGGGAGAGATTGCCTCGGCCAACCATTGCCGCAGCCCCAAGACAGTTAAAATCAAAAAGATGACCCCGCTGACGAAGACCATTCCCAGGATCAGCCCCACCTTGTTTTCCGCGGTAATCATTGCCCCGACACTAAAAGCGATAAAGGCATTCTCTCCCATATAGGGGGCAACCGCGAGGGGCCGGTTGGCAAACAAACCCATCAGCAAGGATCCAAACATCGCTGCCAAAATAGTGGCCACTGTCCCCGGCCCGATGGGTATTCCCGCCGCTAAGAGGATGGCTGGATTCACCACAATGATGTACGCCATGGTCACGAAGGTGGTAAATCCGCCGAGGACTTCTCTGCGAATGGTGGATTGATTTTCCGAGATAAGAAAATACCGATTGAGAAACGCGTTCACGATGTTTCCTGAATCAATTTCCCCTACTATAAACAGCAATTAATCGGACCACTGGAATAGCTTATGGATAATTCGGCAGCGGAAAATCAATCTTTAAAACCAACCCTCGGCTTGTGGGATACCACGTTACTCACCGTGGGCATCATTGTTGGAGTTGGGATCTTTCGCACTCCCTTCACGGTTTTCGGCAACACTGCCTCTCTTTGGCAAGCTCTCCTGATTTGGATGGTAGGAGGGCTTCTGGCGTTGGTGGGTGTGTTCTGCTTTGCCGAATTGGCCACCACTTACTCCCGGTCCGGCGGAGAATACAATTATTTGACCAGAGCGTATGGCCGGGAAATCGGTTTCCTTTACGGCTGGGCCCAATTAACCGTGATCCGCCCCGGTGGCAGTATTGCCCCGATCGCATTCATTTTCGCCAGTTATGGGTCCGCCCTCTTTCCCGACCAACTAACCAGCCAAGTTGGCTTGGGACTCTTACAAACCGGACTCGCCATCGCCGTCGTCTCGATTTTAACCGGACTAAATATCCTCGGAGTCCGCATTGGGACAATGACCCAAAACCTTCTCACGCTGCTAAAGGTCCTTGCAATTGGCGGGATCTTATGTGCGGGATTTTTTTTCGGCGGCGGATCCATTGGGGAAACCACCCTCAGCGGTAAACAAATAACTTTCAGTGGACTATCCACCGCTACGGTTCTTGTGCTTTGGACCTATTCGGGATGGCATGAAGCTGCCTATGTTGCCTCTGAAGTCCGCGATGTCAAGCGGATACTACCCAAGGCTCTCTTTCTCGGAATTGGATCGGTCCTCCTTATTTATCTCCTCATTGTCTTGGCCACTGCGGTAGGGTTAGGCCTCGAAAAAGCCGGGGATTCGGAAAACTTCGCCACGGATTTAGTCGGCTTAGTGTTTGGCTCTTCGGGTAAAATTGTAATGGCAATCATCATCATGATCTCCTGCTTGGGGGCCATCAACGGATTGATCTTTACCAGCTCGAGAATCAACTCGGCCGTGGGCAGAGACCATGTTTTTTTTCGTAGCTTGAATAAAACCTCCCCGACCTTTGGAACACCGGCTTTTTCTTTGTTGATCCAAGGAATCCTTAGTATCGGGTTTATTGTTTTTGTCGCTGTTTTCTTCCAGGGAAATACCGGATTCGAAGCCCTTATCAACAGCACCGCAGCGGTTTTCTGGCTTGTTTTTCTGCTTACGGGAATTAGCCTCTTTGTTCTTCGCTTCAAAAATCCCTTGATGGAAAGGCCGTTCCGGGTTCCGATGTATCCGGTCATCCCAATCATTTTCTGTTTATCTTGTTGCTGGATGATTTGGAGCAGTGTCCTCTACGCCGAGTGGAAATCTTTAGTGGGAATAGGATTACTGGTCAGCGCTTTCCCAATCTTTTTGTTTGCTCGAAACTATCAACCAACATCACCTGATGCCTGAACTTCCCGATATCACTGTCTACATTGATTGCCTGGATTCTCGAGTAACCGGCCAAACACTGAAGGGCATTCGCCTGGCCAGCCCGTTTTTGTTGCGCTCGTTTGATCCCCCTCTAGAAGCAACCTTCGGCAAGGAAGTCACCGGTTTCCGCCGCTTGGGCAAGCGGATAGTGTTTTGCCTGACGGAGGATTTGTTCCTGGTATTGCACCTGATGATAGCCGGCCGATTGCAATGGAAAAAGCCGGGAGCCAAAGTCGCCGGAAAGGTGGGTTTGGCCGCCTTTGATTTTCCCAATGGGACGTTAACGCTAACCGAAGCGGGAACCAAGAAACGAGCCTCCCTGCATGTGGTCCAAGGGGAATCGGGCCTTGAACCTCACCGCAGAGACGGTTTGGAGGTTCTGGATTGCAAGCTCAAAGAGTTTCAAGCAGCCCTTGGGAAAGAAAATCATACTTTGAAACGCTCCTTGACGGATCCCCACCTCTTTAGCGGTATTGGGAATGCTTATTCCGATGAAATCTTGCATCGAGCAGGACTGTCTCCCTTAACCTGGACCAGCCGTTTGGATAAGGACGAAATCAAACGCTTACATAAGACCACCAAGGAAGTCTTGCGTGAATGGATCCAACGCCTGCGCGAACAAACCGGAGATGGTTTCCCCGAAAAGGTGACCGCTTTTCACCCGGATATGGCTGTCCATGGCCGCTTTGGAAAACCCTGCCCGGTTTGCGAGACCTCTGTGCAACGCATTGTCCACGCAGATAATGAGACCAACTATTGTCCCCGATGCCAAACCCAGGGAAAGATTCTGGCGGATCGGTCATTGTCGCGGTTGTTAAAAGACGACTGGCCCCGATCGATTGAGGAACTGGAAGGATGAGAAACCTTACTTTTCCACCAATGGTTTTCCCCTTATCCGCCGGTAGATGGGGCGAATGTGTTTGTAGGCAAATTTGGTGATCCCCCGTTGCCATCTTTTTTGGTGATAAGAAATCCAACCCCGAAATGTTCTACGGAACAGCCGAAGTTCATACGTTGGATATTGCTCCGGTTTCCATTTACCGTGCCAGGCTGCCCCGGAAACCAGGTTAAAAAAGCTTATTTCCGGTCTTTGGTCACACCTTTGCAAGGTTTCCTCGAAAAGGACATTGCCGGGTGCAAATTTGGCGTAATATTCATCGTAGGCAATCTTCAGCCGGAAAAGGCTATCCTCATTTCGCAGCAAAAATTGTCCGGCAATCCCCTTGCCATTCAAGCGAAGCATGTGGATTTCACACCGCCTCATTTCTCCAAAGCTATGAATAAGGTTTTGGAAAAAGGTGCGATAATCGGTAAGCTTGACTGCTGTCCCCTGCTCTCCTTTCCAACCGGAAGATTCTAACTCGAGAAATTCCGGATAAACGGACTTTAGTTCCTCTACGGAACTATAGGTGCAATATTCCAAGCCTCCTTCTTTCTGCAAATTCTTTCGAGCGCGGTTGAGGTTGCTGCGAAATTTCTTGGATAACTTCTTTTTGTAGTCCTCGTAGGTGCTAACGGGAATGAAATCTACATGATCTATTTGATCTGTAGTTGCCCGATAACCGGACAGGGAAACAAAGGCAAAGGTTGCTTTGGAACCGGCGGGAACATGGGGAAATTCCAAATAATCCCAGGTAAATTCCTTGGTATGAGTTAACTGCTCGAAAAAGGACTTTGCAAAATTGTCTGCGGTCTCATCAATTGTGACCAGGTAATCGCCAAAAGGCATACAGGGATGATTGGGAAGTTGTAAGCAGCGAAGTTTCATTCCCAGACACCAGCGATTGATTTTTTTCAATGGAATGATCGCTTTGGCATCTTCCTCTTTGGATACAACACAAAAAACAATGTCTTCGGGTTTCTTTTCCAGGCTCGTTAATAATGCCCGATACCAAGCGATGAAATGGAGAAGCCGCTGTTTTGGTAAGGTCTTTTCCAGGGATTTCAGATTCCCAGCTAGGTAGTCTAATCCTGCCAACCCCCAATGAAATTGGACGGAGTGCACACCAGGACCTTCTACTATCGTGGAATCATTGTTCTGTGGTGCAAGGGAAACTTTTTCCATGAACAGTTACTCTTGGTCCTTATCGGCAGGGGGGATTTCTGTGCGGCCAACCATCAAGACTGCTCCCACGATAAAAACACAAATGGCAAGGTGACCGGCGATAGCACCGAAGGGAATACTCATGGGCCCCCATTGCGAAAAGGTAAATCCAACAAAGCCTAGCATAACCGAAGCCCCAAGCAGCCGGGAAATCGGTTCAAATCGCGATAAGTTTCGGCCTCGCAAGTACCCCTGTGCCACCGATGTCACTCCACCGATTGCTTTCGCCGGAACCAACGCCAAGGCAAACGGTATCGCTCCCAGGAAATGCTCGCCGAACACAATTCCGATCAGAGTAGGTAGTGCGGCGGCGAACACCAGAGCCGTAACGCATTGAAAAGCAACCAAACCCGCTCCCAAACGCAGCATTTTTCCTAATCCCGGACGGTGTTCCACTGCTCCGGCGTTAAAAGTAAACATGGAGATTGCGGTTGGGCCAATGGCCATTAAATTGGCCGCTGCCATGGAAGCGGCGTAGTATCCCTGAATTGTGAAACTTGCAAACCAAAGCATTAATAAGCTGTCAAGGCGATTAAAAAGATCCGTTGAAGTCGTTCCCACCGCGTAGGGTAGTCCTTCGGCAATCAAGGTTTTGGAAGAAGGCTCTGGAGGCCGGCCAATGCTGTTGTGCGGATGGGTTAACCAGCGAAATGCCAAACCCGAGATAGGGATAACGATGGTTAACAATGCCAGCAAGGTTACCGAACCGGAGCCGGAGAAAAATATTCCCAGGAGGATCAAGGGAAAGGCAATCCCGCCAAACAGTTTGTTGAGGTTAAAACGATTAAAATCTCCGCTTCCCCGGTCTACCGCCATCAGGGTTACCCGGATATGTTCGAAGGGCATCATCAAAGTGCAAGCCATACACAAAGGCAAGAGATAGCGTTTTCCCTCAGGTAAAGTGAGATAAGCCAGCCCGGAAACGGCAATCAAAGTGCTGAACCCGGTGAATAGTCCCAAGCGAATTGCAGCTGCGGAAAGTTGCGGCAGGTTGTCTTTGTTGCGTGCGGCTCGCCGGGCGATGGCTTGGACCGCACCGAGAAGTCCGACATAGGTGAAGGCCTGAGCATATAAAACACAGGTCCCATATTGCCCCCGGCCTTCCGGACCCAGAATCCGGGCCAGCAGCAAGCCTTGAACTGCTTGCATGCCAAAAAGGGCAAAGGAAGTTCCGACCGTGGTTATGACTTTGAAATGCTGACCAATAAACTTTCGCGGATAACTCCGGGAAGGCAAGGAGGAATCGGCAGGAGCGGCTTCTGAGTTCTCGGAAATTGACATAAGGGAAGTCCTGTATTGCTCAGCCGCAAAATTTGCAAACCCAAACCAGTGGGGCAACCCTCTTCACAGGTACCTTCTTCGCCTCGAAGGCAATTCCTTCGACCATTAACCCCAGCAATGTATTCGATTTCTTACTTCAACAATCCAAAATCGACAATCGCCAATCATCAATCTTTTCCGTCCGTACCTTCCACGCCTCGAAGGCATTTCCTCCGGCTATTTCCTCGTGCAAACTCCGATTTGAAACCCTAAAGCCGCGTCCTCAGCTTTCTCAGCGTTCCAAATCCCCCGGCTCAACCGGGCTCTTTTTCTCTCCGCCCCGCTTTTTCTTCTTTCTACCGTTCGCACCGTTTGTCGACGGTC
>CAZPPD010000167.1:0-9287 GCA_964588185.1 uncultured Alcaligenaceae bacterium
TTCCCCATGCCAAAAGCTTTTCCTCAGGCACCTCCGTTGTGTCTTTCTCCGGAGCACCAAACTCCTCTCCCTGGAATCTTGGTGAAAAAGCATTCCCGGTCCAGAAACCCGAAATCCCGTCGAAAGAAGGAGATCCCTATCGGGCGGGCGGTTTCTCCGGCGGTTCCAGTCGCCGGACGATCTCCGTTACCCCGAGTGGTTTTGGGATTTAGCGTCTTGTTCCTGGTGGGGACATCGCTGGTTTGGGGGACTTCGGTGTTGCCGACAAAAACTTTGGCGGCAAGTGTCAAGGATTCGGGACAATCTTTGGATGTAGATTCGGCTATTGTGGAAGTGCAAGCACTGGAAGTTAAATCCGCCGGTGATCTAATTGCAAGTCTGGACCCTGCCTTGCAAAACAATCCCTTTAATGTTCCCGAGGAAAAAAATCAGGTGTTTGTCACGCCATCCGACGGGATGAATTTCAGACGGCCCGATTTTGCTACCGAAACTTTTGGGACGAGCGTTCAGTTTGTTCGCAAACCGCAATTGGCAATGCAGAAATCGCGGCAGGAGGACAAGCTGGTGTTTTTGCTGCATGTCTCCGGGAATTTTGAAGAATCTTGCTTTACCTGAAATAATGCCGAAGCGCTCCGTGTGAACGCACTAACCCCGGAAGAAACAGGCAAGTATGTTAATCGCCATTTCGTTTCGTCCTTTCAACGCGTGGGAACCTTTCGTATTCGCGGCAACAACAAGCAGGGTGGCAATGTCGCAAGTTATTTCTGTACCCCGGAAGGTCGGGTGATTCACTTTATCGCCGGGCCGGTGGAAGCAGATGAACTGATCCGCGAAGCCCGCTGGGCAGTGGAGACCTGGAAGTTAGCCTTGTTGGAGCATCCGATTGATATGAAAGAGCAACAACAGTTTCTGCGGCTGTCTCACCTGGATCGCTTGCGGAAAGATCATCGGGTCAATATTCGCAGTTTGCGTCTGCCGATCCTGGAAGATGTCGAGGGGGCTGAACCCATTGACGACTCCATCCTGGACCGGCCGCGCGGGCATCGCCGCAATCTGAATAATGCCGCCAAGGCTAACCAGTTGTTGGCCGCTTATCCGCTGGTGCGGTTGGGCCGAATCTATAACCTGGTGTTCGATGAGATATTGAACGAGAAGATCTCGACCGTCCCCGTGGACAAGAAGTGAAGGTTGCCGAATCTTTCTTTCTTCCTAGGGCGGCGCTCGGCGGCTAATCACCGCTCCGCTCTGCCCTGGGCTGGTCTTGTTGGTGCCCTTTCAGGGTTAAGCGCGCTTCAAAAATGGTCCATCAGCCCGGTGAACGTTGAGCTCGGCGGCGAAGGGAAGCATTTACCTACTTTTAACCGAAAGCTGATTTGTTTGTATGCTATACTTTGCATCTATGAAGCTGCTGCGGAAGCAGCGACCCTTCCCTGTGACGGAACGGCGCATTCATGAGATAGAGTTTCGGTTGAAAATATTTGCAAGGCATTAGGAAGCAACACATGGCAACCATCCCCTCCGAACCATTGGCCGCCGAATCCACGGGTCCGGCCCACTCCGCAAACCATGAACTCGGCATCCTGGAACGTCGGCTGCTCCCGGCAGACGATTATCTCGCCCTGTGGGACTCCATCCTGGTCGACCCGAAGATCAAGGACCGGCTGTTGGCCCACGCGCTCTTGAACTTCACTATGCGTCCCAAGGTGGAGCGTTCGCGTATCCCGATGCACGGCCTGATCCTGCTGGTTGGGCCGCCGGGCACGGGCAAGACCTCGCTCGCCCGAGGACTTGCCGCCAAGACGGCGGGAGACTTGGCGCACCTTGGGGCATTCCAGTTTCTCGAAATTGACCCGCACGACATTGCTGCCGCCGGTATGGGTCAGAGGCAGAAAGCGGTCACGGAACTCCTGGGCAATACCGTCGCCGGCTATGCCCAGGTGCGGCCGACCGTCGTGCTGTTGGACGAGGTGGAGACCCTCGCTGTAGCCCGTTCGGGGCTGAGCATGGATATCAACCCGATTGACGTCCACCGGGCCACGGACGCCCTCTTGGCACAACTCGATCTTCTGGCTGCCAGCACACCGCAACTCCTGTTTGTGGCAACGAGCAACTTTCCCAAGGCGATCGACGAGGCGTTCATTTCTCGCTGCGACTACATGGCGTTCATCAAACGGCCATCCGATCAGGCCTGCAAGACGATCTTCTATGACACGGTCAAGTCACTGGGGCAACAATTCCCGGGGGTTCTGGAATTGCTCGGCAGGCCGGAAATGGAGCAGGTGGCCTACATCTGCCGCGGCCTCGACGGCCGGCAAATCCGCAAGCTGGTCATTTCCGCTTGCGCCCAACGGTCAGAAACCGCTCTGGATCCCAATAAGCTCGAACCGCAGGATTTCTTAAAGGCCTTCCAACTCGGTGACCTTGCCCATCGCAAGTTTAAGGAGGGCGATGACGATGAAGAGGACGAGGATTAGCCTTTGCGCCTCACAAACTTTCACCGGAGCAAAAACACTCTCCTACTGGGTTTCAGCGCTGTTTCCATTGAGCTGCCCACTCGTTGTGCAATTGGGTTAACCGTTGGACAACCTCCGGGTGAGCTTTCGCGAAATTCTTCCGTTCGCTGATATCCTTGGCCAGATTGCCCAGGAAGATTCGGTCCGGGGCTTTCTCCTTTTTCTTCCCGCCGGTTCGTCGTCCATTTACCACTAATTTCCAGTCCCCACTGCGAACTGCCCATTGCTTTCCCAGCTGCCAGTGCAAAACTTGGTGGGGAGTTTTTGCTGTGCCGGAGATAAGGAGGGGCACAAGGCTTTTGCCATCGATTTTCCGCTGGAGCAGTTTCACTTGGCAAAGCTCCGCAATCGTGGGATACCAGTCGATGCTCATAGCCATTTGGTCGCGAGATTCTCCTTCCGGCAGATGGCCGGGCCAACTAATGAGGCAGGGTACGCGGACGCCCGCTTCGAACAAGCTGAACTTGGATCCGCGGAACGGACCGGGATTGCCGCCGCCGCTATTGCAGCGAATCTCCGTGGAGTGGCCGTGGTCGCTCAGGAAAATAATGATAGTGTTCTCCCGCAACCCCAATTCTTCCACCTTGGCCACAATACTACCCACTGCATCATCAATAAAGGACACCATCGCCGCGTAAGACCGGCGAGGTTCCTTCAGCTTTTCATAACGGGCGAAATATTCTTGCGGTGCTTGCATGGGATAGTGAGGACTGTTCATTGGGACATACAGGAAGAAGGGATGTTCCTTGTGTTTTTCGATGAAGCTCAAGGCTTCTCGTTTGACCAGTTCCCCAAAGTATTTGCCGTCCTCATGAATTTCTTTGCGGTTTCGCCACAAATCATGGTAAGGGGCTCCCCGCCAGTAAAAGAAGTGGGAATAGTTATCGATGCAGCCGGCTTTATGGCCGAAGAATTCCTGGAAACCTTGGGCCAAAGGATCGTGGGAATTGGCCGTACCCAGGTGCCACTTGCCGACCAAGCCGGTTCGATAGCCGGCGTTTCCCAGCAATTCCGCCAGGGTTACTTCGGGCAAGGGCATACCGGTTCCGCCTGGAGTGGACGGCACATTTCCCGGAACTCCGGCTCTTTGCGGATACCTGCCGGTGATCAAAGCTGCCCTCGACGGGGAACAAACCGGAGCAGCCACGTAAAATTGTTTGAAGAGGATGCCCTTTTCGGCAAGCTTGTCCAAATGAGGGGTGTGCAAATCCTTGGAACCATAACAATTCAGATCCAAAGTCCCTTGGTCGTCGGTAAAAATCAGAATCACGTTTGGCCGGGACCGGGGCTTGCCAGGCGATTGCCGGACCACTTTGGTATCGTTGCCCCCAAAGGCCAACTGGTCGAAGGAACCAATGGATATAGCAGTAAGGAAGAATAGTATTCCGATCAGGCGAATCCGTGTCATGGTCACACTCATGGTTGAAAGCATTTCGATTAACAATTCCGCATTGGATATATATGGAACCTAGCTTATTTCATCTCAATGAATTTGCATAGACTTGGGCAATCTATCAGGGATAAGATAGGAGAAAATTTTCCCCCTTGAAGGGATGCCATCATGACCACATCCTTCGAAGACCTTATGCAGCGAGTCCGATCGGGCGATCAACAAGCGGCTTCGGAATTGGTAAAGCGCTATGAGCCGGCCATTCGCCGAGCAGTGCGATTCCGCTTGACGGATGCCAAGCTGGGGGCAGTGGTAGAATCCATGGATATTTGCCAGTCGGTAATGGCAAGTTTTTTCCTTCGGGCAGCTTCGGGCCAATATGAGTTGGAAGAACCCGAGCAATTGCAAAAACTGCTGGTGACCATGGCGAAGAACAAACTCGCCATGCAGGCACGGCGCGAACGGGCTCAGCGCCGGGACAACCGCCGCGTGGTGGCATCCACGCCCGAAGAGCAAGGTGCCACAGCCAAGGGGGGAACTCCCAGCCAGCAAATTGCCGCCAACGAACTGCTGATGGAAGCTCAGCGAAGGCTTTCCCCGGAGGAACGGAAACTGGTGGAGTTGCGAAACCAGGGGTTGGAGTGGAATGATATCGGGCAGCAGTTGCAAGCCAGCCCGGAAGCGTTACGAAAAAAGCTCGCTCGTGCTTTGGACCGAGTCGCGGTAGAGCTTGGTGTTGATGAGGAAGAAGATGGATGAAAAGACCGACCCTTTTTCTGATTCTCCCCAGAACCGCAACGATGAAGAATCCCGCACGCTGGTAGAATCGTTGCTCAACGATCAACGCAATCGCTGGAAACAAGGGGAAGACATCAGTGTCGAAACACTTCTGGAACAAGAACCTTCTATCCAAACCAATACCGAAGTTATCCTCGACCTGATCTACCAGGAAATTACCCTTCGCGAAGCCAAGGGAGAAAAGCCGCATTTGGATGAGTATCTCAGCCGCTTCCCACACCTCAAAACGGACCTGGAAATTCTGTTCGAAGTCGAAGAAGCTTTGGATCCCGCTAACCTGCTCAACTCCTCGGTCTACGAGGGCACGGATGCCGCAGATACTACGGATATTTTCCGAACCTCGCCAAAGAAGAAGGAAGTCCCCGATAAGGATGAAATCCCGGGCTACGAAATATTAGAGGAAATCGGACATGGCGGGATGGGAGTGGTCCTCAAGGCCAATCAGCACCGTCCCAAGCGAACCGTCGCCATCAAAATGCTGTTGGGCGGCTACTATGCTAATAAGGACGCATTAGCCCGCTTTCGCATTGAAGCCGACGCCATCGCTAAAATTCAGCATCCCAACATCGTTCAGATCTATGAGGTCAATGAGGTAAACGGGAAACCCTACCTGGCGTTGGAATACGTATCCGGGGGAAGTTTATCGGAGAAATTGCTGGGAACGCCTCTTCCAGCAAAGGACGCTGCGGAGCTGACGCAAACATTGGCTTTGGCCCTTCATGCGGCGCACACGAAAGGAGTAATCCATCGCGATCTAAAGCCGGCCAATATTCTTTTACTGGGCAAAGAATCCGACTCCGGGAAAAACAATGGAACTCCGGAATCTTTTCAACCGGCGGATTATATCCCCAAAGTCACCGACTTTGGATTGGCGAAAATGTTGGAGGCGACCGAAGGACAAACCGAATCGGGTGCATTTTTAGGAACTCCCAGCTACAGTGCTCCGGAACAGGTTTCCGACAATCGCAATATTGGCCCGCAAACGGATGTCTATGCACTCGGTGCAATTCTCTACGAATTTCTTACCGGACGTCCGCCCTTCAAGGGAACCACTCCCTTTGAAACGTTGGGCCAAGTGCAAAAAGAGGAGCCGGTTCCTCCATCTCGACTGCAAATGTCGGTACCCAAAGATCTGGAAACCATTTGTCTGAAGTGTTTGCAAAAAGATATTCGCAAACGGTACGAATCTGCCCTGGATTTGGCGGACGAAATCGAGCGTTACCAGAAGGGCCAACCCATCTTGGCTCGCCCCATCGGACCAGTGGAAAGGTTGGTGAAATGGGGCCGGCGCAATCCGGCGATTGCAGCTTTGCTAGGTGTGATTGCCATTGCGGCGGTAAGCCTGGTGGTTGGTTTTTGGCGTTATTCGGTGGGACTGGCCCTTGCCGCCGAGCGCGAAAAAATTCAACGGGAAAAAGCCGAGGATAGCTTTCGGCAAGCAATTGAAGCGGTCGAGCGAATGTTAACAGAAGTGGGGGATGTTGAGTTGGCAGACATCCCTCAGATGGAACCGGTTCGCATGAAACTCCTGGCTCGGGCGCAAAAATTCTACAATGGCTTTTTGGCAGAACGAGGAAACGATCCCGCCTTTCGCTATCTTGCCGGCCGTGCTTACTCGCGACTGGGAGATATTCAGGAATGGCTCAATGAGCACAAGGAATCCGAACAGTCCTACCAACAAGCATTCAAGTTGCTTTCCGGCAACGATGATTTCTCCGCTCGTAAAGAATTGGCGAGGGCCTTCAACAATGCCGGAACTCCATTAAAGAAAACCGGCAGATACAAAGAAGCGAAAGAATACTTACAAGAAGCAATCCAACTACGCCGGAAACTGGCTCGGGAAAATCCAAAGAAATTGCGGCTACAACAAAACTTGGCAGCTAGTTACTACGATTTAGCCACGGTGCTTGCCAAAATGCCCAACCAGAGAGAGAATGCCAAACATTGTTACCGGAAAGCTTTGGGCATTCAGAAATCCATCTCTCGACTGGAGCCAAACAATCCCGAGTTTATTCGCGCTCAAGCCAAGACGTTAAACAATCTTGGGATCCTGTTATCCAGCGAGTCCTCATCGGCTCCTGCAGAGGTATTTGCATTAGCGATTGGTTTGCAGAAACAATTGGTGAACGATCATCCCTTTAATCCCACTTATCGCCGGGAGCTGGCCAGAAGTTACAACAATTTTGCCGCTAAACTCATCGACACGCGGCAAGCCCCGGAAGCGGAAGAGGAATACAAAAAAGCACTCGAGATCCTGCAACAACTGGTCCGGGATTTCCCTTCAGTTCCAACTTACCAGGAGGAAATGGCAGCGATTCACTTTAATCGCGGCTCTTACTTTCGAGACATTGGCAAACTCACCGAAGGGGAGAAATATTTTGCAGAAGCTTTGAAATACCGATCCAAGTTGGCGAAACGCTATCCCAAAATTCCCGGCTACCAATTAAAACTCGCCCGAGTCTATGAAGCGTTCGGCATTACTGCCCGCCTTCGAAAGGACTACACCCAGGCAGGCGAATTCTTTGGCATAAGTGTCGACCTTTTGGCAAAAATCGCAAAAGATCCGGGTAGTCCCACTTTTCTCAGTGCCTACGCCCGAAGCCTGAGCCAGGTTGCCACGGTGCAGTCGCTTCAGGCATTCCAACCGGAGATACTCAAATCCGGAAAGACAAAGGCTCTCCTCGAAAAAGCAAGCTCAAACCTGGAACAAGCCATAATTTTTCAGGGGAAAGCCTACCATTCAGATAAATCGCATGAGCTATATGCCAAGTATCTAAAGGAGCATTACCTGGGATTGATTGACGTTTCCACGAAACTCCGAGACCATTACGGTGCTGCAGAAACCGCCAGAGAATTAATCAGGCAATTTCCAGAGGATGCCGAAGTCCACGTCCTGGCAGCAAAGGCTCTCAGCTTATGTTTGCGACTCCTTTCCTCGGATTCCCGGTTAGCATCCAACGAGAAGGAAAAACGAGCGGAAAAGTACGGCCGTAATGCGGTTCGTTATCTCCGGTTCGGAATCGAAAAAGGATACCGGCGACCGGATCAACTATTCCAGAATCCCATTTGGAACCCAATTCGTTCCCGCGAAGATTTTCAGAAGTTGAAAAAAGAGAGTGAGGAAGGTTCTATTCGCATTGGATAAAAGGTCTTCCGAATTCCCTTGAAACCAGCAACCAAACATTAATCTCCATCCAACCAACCGTGGCGGCCGAATACTTCCAGGTTGAACATCGATTTCGGTTTTGACTTATCCTCCAACAATTTCCGCACGCGGTTAGTCAGTTCGACTATGTCCGCCTGATCCCTTTGGGAAGAACCCCGTAACCGGGCAAAGTCTACACTGGAAGGGGATAGAGTGAGCCGAAAGCCGACTTCTAATCCTTCGTGGACTTTCTTGATCCGTGAATACTCCAGGTAACCGTAGACCGGGAACTTCTCCACCAGCGATTTCCCTTCTACAGAAATGGATGGCAGCAAAGCCACGTTGAAGGTTTTTCCGCGAGTGGCATTAAAGCTGGCACTACTATACCCAAGACCTGCTGCCCAAATATCAAAGAGAGTTCCGGGCGGAGTTGGAACCATTCCCGCTGCCCGGTACGAGTAAGGAAACCTAAAGGAAGATCCCATCAATGGATTCTTCAACGCTCGCGTAGTCGGTGCGTTAAAGGACAGTTTAGAAAGCGGCACTTTGCCAATCAGGGGAAGAGATACTTGGGCCAATGCGGAAAAGTCAAAGCCCGGATTTCCCAGTTCCGCCTGCGCGTTGGTAACGGATTTTTTGCTCCCGCGTGAGTCGATCACTTGTTGAAACGCTTGCGAAAGTCGGTTGCTATCGTAGCCAATCCGGAGCCGCCAATCGGTTGTGACAATGCCCAGCATTCTCGCCTGCCCGCGGAAATTGGCTTCCGGAGCCACCGGAGCCTGAGCCCCCACCCCTATCTGAACTCCATTGTGCGAATGGTTTCTAAAGCTAAGGACAACGGGCTCCCCCGACACCCCAATGTCGACGCTATTCATTCTCAAGTCGATTTTCAGGGGATCATTCAAGTGCGAAGGAGTTCCCGGCACAGATAAGGTGGCCCACCCCTTGAGATTGCCGTCGCGGTAATACAACATCGGCTTTTCCAGTTTAAACACGGTGCCATCTGCTGGATCGGCAGCCCGGAGAGGTCCAAAGGCCAAGTCTCCGGCAAATCCGGCGACCAGATTCTTATAGTCGAGTTTTAATGGGGGTAAGATTTCTTTTTTATTTTTAGCTTTCAACAGAATTGATTTTGCCATTTCCAGAAAGGAACCCACTGCGATTCTCCTCAAAATAGATGTGCTGTTTGATCTTCCTCCATATACTTATGCAGAAAACCAATCCCCGGCGGACAGTTGGCAGATTCCTTTCACATCTATCCGGACAAAACCAAAAGCTGGTGATCCTCGTCCTTTCTGGTAGCGAGTCGTGATATTTTCCCGGCGAAAGCATCTGGGCTGGTAGAATAAATAAATCCACATTCCCGAAAGGAGGTAGGTATGGCATTTCGCATTTTAACTGCAATTCTTATTTCAATGGTGTTGGCAGTCCCGGTTACGGC
>CAZPPD010000168.1:0-9212 GCA_964588185.1 uncultured Alcaligenaceae bacterium
GCCAAAATAGCGACGTACCAGGGTAGGGGGTCATGATGTGGAAGGTGGCACACTCCAGTCTGTTGGCCTCAACCCATTCGACGGTTTGCGGAAAAACCTCCGGGTAATCATGGTCAAATCCCAGAACAAAACTACCGTTTACTTGAATACCATGGTCATGGAAGATTTGGACGCGCCGTGCATAATCTTCGGTACGGGGACTTTTCTTACGAGCGTCCCGAATATTGTCATTTGTTAGTGACTCAAAGCCAACAAAAACTCCAGTACATCCTGCTAAGGCCATTTCTCGGACCAATGCGGGATCATCTGTGACATCAATCGAAACCGCAGCACTCCCAATTTTCTCCAAGCGACGCAATCCCCGGCAAAGCTGCCGCAAGTACGCCGGTTTGGATCCCAAATTGTTATCAATGAAGACAGCGTAGGGATTGCCATCGGCTTCAAATTCCTTGGCGATTTGTTCCACTTCGCGCAGGTGATAGGGCATATGCAATCCGTCGGTTGATAGATAGCAAAAGTCACAGCGATTGTGACAACCTCTAGTCGCTATCAAGCTGGTAGAAGTCAAGAAGCTTTCTTTCGGGAGCAAATCCCTTCGTGGGCTTGGATCTTCACGGTAAGGCTTGGTGTAGGAGCCATGATAAGCCTTCTTTAAATAGCCGGCATCCACATCTTTAAGGATTTTCCCCCAAAGTTGGACTCCTTCCCCAATTGCGATCGCATCGGCGTGCGGTGCACACTCCTCCGGACAGGAAACAACATGAAGGCCCCCCAAAACTACCTTTGCCCCACGCTCGCGATACCATTTCGCCAGTGCATAAGCACGCTCCGCAAAGGTAAGGTGGACGGTGATACCCACAACTTGAGGGAAAGGCCAAACGGGCGGTGGACCTTGAAGGAGGTTTTCATCCCAGTATTTCACCGTCCAATCGGAAGGAGTGGCGGCAGCGATACTGGTCAATGCCAGAGTCGGAGTTAGGACATGCTTGCCAAAACTAGCATGGGGATCCTTGGGATAAAACGGGTTGATAAGTAAGGCATGCTTTGGTTGGCAGGGGCTTGTCTTAAGGTTTGGATCCAGGGAAGGAGCAATTCGCATTTCTTTGGGCAGGAAATTCACCGAACACCTCCTTGCTGAGGAAAATAACTTTGTATCGTAAAGTTTAACGCCAAATAAATTGGCGATCCGGGTTCTGACCGCCAAAAGGTTGTAATTTACTTTGCGATGTAAAGTATAGAGGATAAATTTTAGGTGTCAACTAGGTTTTCACCACTTACGGCGATTATCGATCCAACATCCAACCCAGCTTATGGATAAGTCGCTCTAGATCTTCCTGTTCCTCATCAGGAACGCGGCGGAGAAGTTCCATCAGCTTGTTGACTCGAACTTCTTGGTATTCCAATAAGGCTTGAGTTCCGGCAGGGGTAATGCGGACATCAATTTTCCGCTTGTCTTGGGTATTGATTTGACATTCGATGAGTGATGGGTCCCGGTTCTCCAAGGAGCGGATTATACGAGACATTTGGGCCGGAAGGACACCCAACATACGCTGAATTTTTCCCACGATCATTGTTCCCTGTACATGGAGCAGGGACAAGGTAAGGAACTCCACTTCTTTGAGTTCCATTCCCCGACGCTGTTGGGGCTGGGTATTCAAGGAAACCTGGGTAAATAGCCCAAAAAGATCCTGCGCCAGATCTTCTACACGGCTGCCTGCATCAGTGGCCATGGATTACTGTTCCTTATACTCAACAGGTTTCCGTTCGCGCTGGCTAAAAAAGAAAAAATGGAAAAGATAAGTTGACTTTCCTTTCCATAATAATGTCTACAAATAAATGATAATTAATGACATACGACTGTCAATGACAAACGGGGTAGGATGCGGTAGATGTGAAAAATTTTTAGGGTTCTTGTTAATTACAAGAGTAGTAAGAAAAATAAGGGCTATTCCGGATAGAAGGATTTCGTCATAGCCAATTATTTTTTCTAGCCGATATTAACCATCAAAACGATACAAGCCGCAAGAAGGAATGATCCCAGAAGCAAAAAGATAACCCAACCGGAATAATCGCTAACAAGGGAACGAATTGGACGGAAAAGTTTTTTTACCATTCCTTCTTTTTTGCGTTCCCGAATTTCATGGCGGAGAAAATTGAGATGGTCCTTTATCAAGTGGTAACTGGACCACCATTCTTTTGCCATATTTTCCCGCTCACTAAGGTCCATTTCTTTAAATGCCGTGATTGGATCTTCGTCTCGGGCCAGAATGGAAATGCGATACCCGGGAGTCCCCGGATGACCCAGAATTGGAGGAAATTCTACCAATAAGGATTCTACCTCTTCTAACCGGCGGACCATGTCTCGAAACTCTGCTGTTCTGCTAAATGCCTTTTTTGGTTGAGCAGCATAGCGGCCGACTTTTTGCCATGCGAAATACAACTGGCGTGTCAGAACGACTCTTTCATACAATTTCTTCCTTGTACCCAAACCCCGGTCACCCGGATTTGATTTTTGGGGGTAAGCTTTTTCCGGATCTTTGGTTTTTGCCGGTTCCGGGGGAGTTTGCGTGGAATCTGCTGTTTGGGGAGGGACAATGATTTCTTCTGTTTTGTCCTCGCGGAAATTCGATTCTTTTTTGGAAGGCGGAAGAATTACCGTGCTGCTATCATCTAGGGTAGTGGGTTCTTC
This sequence comes from uncultured Alcaligenaceae bacterium, assembly GCA_964588185.1. Taxonomy (GTDB): domain Bacteria; phylum Planctomycetota; class Planctomycetia; order Gemmatales; family Gemmataceae; genus CAZPPD01. Next base: position 2,690 of record CAZPPD010000168.1, read on the forward strand.
TTCCGAATCTTGCGAAGCCCGAACGGGAGGTGCCGTGGAATCATCCCAATCTACAACCGTTCGAATTCCATCCGTAACAGTGTCATCCATTGATTTTTTGGGAGCAGCCGTTTTACCTGGTTCTGTTAATCCTTTCGGTTCCAATCCCCGGGAGCGATCATATTCGGATTTCGAATTAACATCACAAAGGCAGGAATAAGCTTCTGCCACACGGTTCATTACCACCGTGGCCTGCTCCGGGTGGGAAAGTTGATAGCAACGGATTTTATTCATCTGGACGTGAACGGCAGCTTCGATTCTGGTTCGATCTGATTCTCCCTCCGGCAACCCCAAAAGCTGGTAATGGGAAGGGGGCCAGCAATCACAAGGTAATCCTAACCGTTGGCAGATCGAATCTAATTCGGCCACGGGTTTATCGTTTTGTGATGTCATATGTTCTGCTGACATGATAATCCGTTGTAATTTAGTCCCAGAATTCTCCAACCATCCCGGTTAATAGATTATAGGATATGGAATTTCATTATTCCTTCATAAATCGGCAATGAGATGATTGGATGCGAGCGTATTAATTCCAAGCAAAGATAATTTCCTTTATTAGATACGGTTTTTCCTCAAAAAGCACGCGAAAACTTGAAAATTCGTTTTATCCGGTCTGTAAACCTCCGGGAAAAAGAAATGCGTTCTTCTCTAAAAATTTCTTCCACCATCTTAACTATTCTGTTTATATCACTTCCCGGAACGGCTAGTATCCGCGAAGTGCCGGGGAAGTACAAAACTATTCAGGCAGCCATTAATGCTGCCAAAACGAACGATCTGATTCTTGTCCGCCCAGGTATTTATAAGGAGCGAATAATCTTAAAACCCGGGATTGTCCTTCGAAGCAGGGGAGACGATTCAAAAGGGAAGCAAGGATTAAAACGTGCCCAGGCTACCATTTTGGATGGGGGCGGTGATTCCGAAAAGGGGCCTGGGGTCATTATGGCGAAAGGGGCAACCTTGGATGGATTTACCATTACGAAGGTCGGAAATTACAACGAGAAGATTTGGAATGGTCACTTTAAAACCCGAGGGGAAAAACTCAAGGACGAGCAAGGAGCAGTGGACTTCGGGTCTCCGGCTATCCAAATTCATTGCAACTGCCTGGTGAAAAATTGCATTGTTCACCACAATGGGCATGGGGGGATAGCCATCAGTGGAAAAAAGGAAAAAAATATATCACCGCTGGTTTTTCAGAATGTTGTGTACCGAAATATGGGCGGCGGGATTGGGGTTGCGGATGGAGCTGGTCCGATTATCAAAGGAAATCATTGTTTCGAAAATCTCCGAGCGGGAATTGGTTGCCGCAATTCCAAACCAATCATTATCCACAATGTTTGCTATGGTAATATTCGGGCCGGCATTGGCAATCGGGAGAAATCCAAAGCAGTCATTCGCGGAAACAAGTGTTACCAAAACCGGCGTGCCGGCATTGGCTCCCGCATGGTGGGGACCTCACCAATCATTGAGGAGAATGATTGCTTTGACAACGGCATGGCCGGGATTGGCAGCCGGGACCGAGCCACCCCAATTATTCGACGCAATCGGTGCTACAAAAATAACATGGCCGGGATTGGTTGTGACGAAACCGGTTGGACAATAATAGTAGGCAATGTATGCCGAGAGAACCGGATGGCTGGGATTGGCATCAAGAACAAGGCCACAGCGAGAATCTTTAATAACAAGTGCATTGATAACAAGTTGGTGGCGATTGGAGTAATTAGGGGGGCTGCGGCAATAATCAAAAACAATGAATTGTCTCGCAAAGGAGGAGTTCCCCCTATCGTGGCTATCAAAGACAAAGCTACCGCAAGCCTTGAAAACAACCGGATTGGCGGGGGTGGTGTAGCAGCTGTCCTTGTTCAGGGAACAGCATATCTCGCGGGAAATGAGTTTGTCGGCAAAGGGAAAGGCCAAGGATCAGCAGTTTGGATTTGGCAAGGGTCTGACGTCTCGGTTGTCGGGAACAAATTTGCCGGCTATCGCCATGCGGTAAATGCGACCAAGTCGAAGGTTACAATACTTCGGAATACAATTAAGGGCTTTGAAAAGACAGCCATATTGATTACCAAGCCTTCTTCCGATCCAAAAGTAATTGACAACAGGGCATTTACCTCAGATGTAGAAGCCAAAGTAGTTAGCATAGATGGAAAAATGCCCCCGGCAGGGAATAACGAATTGAAATTATCCAAGAAAGATAGCGGCAATCAATGAGAGTCTTCGTCTTAGGAAATGCGGACCGCCAAGGAGTAGCCGAAGAAGTCGAAAAGTTGCTTCCGCGGCTATGCGGCCTTTGCGAAGTTTGCTTGGTGGATCTGCATCAGGAAAAGGATCTTTCTGGAGAAAAGCCTGCGGATTTGGCATTGGTGTTGGGTGGGGATGGAGCCATTTTGCGAGCCGCCCGGCAAATGAGTTACCGGCAGATCCCGGTTTTGGGCGTGAACCTTGGCAACCTTGGCTTTCTTGCCGACTTGGACCCGGACCAATTGTTGGCATCCTTCGAAGATGTCCTGGCCGACAATTATCAAGTGACCAATCATGTGATGTTTGAATGCAAAGTCGAAACGGCAGACTCCAAAGTAGTATATCTTGGTCTCATTGTAGCTGCATTTCACTCAATGCCCCCGTTTCCGTTGATCGACATTGATATGTCTATCGATGAGGAAACCGTCGCTCATTTCCGGGGAGACGGGTTAATCCTCAGCACTCCAATTGGGGCCACTGGCCATTCCTTATCCGCAGGCGGGCCAATTCTCGGCCAAGAATTGCAGGCATTTGTCATTACTCCTATTTGTCCCCATACTTTGACTCTGCGTCCGGTTGTTGAGTCTGCCGATCGTACCTACACTATCAATGTGAATGGCCGAATTCCAAAATGTGCTCTTGTTATTGACGGCCAAGAAATGGTGGAGCTTACCCAGGACCACCGGGTCACTTTTGAGAAGGCTCCGGTTTCCTTTCAGCTAATTCGAGTACCCGGAAGGAATTTCTACCGAACCCTTCGAGACAAATTACATTGGGGCAGGCTGCCGAATTTCCGCCATGAACAATGAAGCCCTCGAAGGCGTACCACATTTAGTCTCCAGGAACAATCCATGCAGATTTGTAAGAAGATTATTTTCTCCGGTCGGGTTCAAGGAGTGGGCTTCCGCTATACGACCAACCGTATCGCTCGAAATTATCCCGTCCAAGGATACGTGAAAAACCTTCCCGATGGGACAGTCGAATTGATGGCCGAGGGAGAAGAGGATCAAGTAGCCAAATTTGTGGATGAGATCTCGGAATTCATGGCAGGTAACATTTTGGACCGCCAAGAAACTCAACTGGATCTGCAAAATTTTCCTGACTTCTCCGTTCGCTCCTAAAGGGAAAAGTCAAAGATAATATCATCTATGAACGACATCTTAACCCTCTTGTGGATCTGTCCCATTGCTTGCCTGATACAGGTAATTGCTGCTTTGCCGTGGTTATATGTTCTCGACCCCGAATTTCTGAAATCCCGTTTTCAAGGGCTCAAGAATTTTCTCCAAGTAATCGGTGGGATAGTTGGCGTTGGCTGGATATTGGCTGGATTCTTTTACTTTAATAGTGATCCCGGCGTCCTTGCAGGCTACGGGCGAATCTTTGCCGCTCTCCTCTTAGTCCAGCTGATTGCGGATTTCTTTGTCATCGTTTTCTTCCTTCTTCTTTTACTTTGGCCAAAAGGAGGAGCGGTGGCTTTGGCCGCTTTTCGGGAAAGCGTCCGTCAACCTACCTTTTGGATTCTCACTATCGCCGGCATTCTCCTTCTGGTCATCTCGCCATTTCTCCCGTACTTCACTTTCGGCGAAGACCTGAAGATGCTCAAGGATCTCGGGTACTTGACCATTATGTTTGTATCGGTGGTGTTTGCCATTTTGTCCGCTAGTGTTTCGATTAGCGAAGAGATTGAAGGAAGGACCGCAGTCACCGTCATCAGCAAACCGGTGTCCCGCCGCCATTTTCTTTTGGGAAAGTTTGGCGGGTTTATGTTGGCGGCTTTGTTGATGACTGCCATTTTGGGTTGGTTGTATGTTTGGGTGGTGTTGTTCAAGCAATGGTGGGAACCCGAGATTGGCAATGTCGAGGAACCGGATCCCTTGTGGGTGCAACAAATCATTACCAGTGTCTTCTCTCCGGGTGCCGCACAAGACCTGTTTCGCGGGATCATGTTATGGACAAATGATTATGGGCAAGCTTTGCCGGGGTTTGTCATTACTTTCGGACATGTAATAATTTTGCTGGCCATTTCGGTAGCGTTGGCAACACGTGTACCGATGATCGTGAATATTATACTGTGCATAACGATCTATTTCCTTGGCCATCTTACAACCATCTTGACGGCGGTAACTGAAAAAGATTACAGATTGGTTTATTTCGTAGCCCAGGTTTTTGACACAATTCTACCCGGGCTGGATCATTTTGATATGGGACCTGCGGTTGTGAGGGATGTTCCGCTTCCCGCTACGGGATTTTTCCTGTATACCGTAAATGTTACGACATACGCTGTAATCTACACCGCCATTGCCTTGTTGGTAGGACTGGTTTTCTTTGAAGACCGGGACTTAGCCTAAAAGAATCTTGGATTGGACGCAAATCCCTCTGGTCTTTTAGGATTTTGGTTGATCTGGATGACACCCCACAATGGCTGGTGGAAACCAACATCTAGGGGTATCCTCAACGTGGCCGACAACGCCTTTCAACGCGCAAGCCGCTTTCTCGACTATAACTCTACTGCCAAATGGTCCGCACTGGTTGCCTCCGTGGTTGCCGGAATTCTCTACTTGGGATTTCTGTTGCTGTTGGCTTTGTTTGTGGACCAGTTGGTGCATGAGGGAGTAATCACCAGTTTTCGGGGGCTCCCTGGACCATTACAAAAATCCCATCTCCAGGATGTGCAAACCCCATTGGAAAATGCCCAGGAGAAATTATCAACTCTCGGGTTAGATCCCAATATTAAACTTCCGAACAGCCAACTGACTCTGGCTCAAGTTGCCGGGATGGAAGAAAAGGATCTCCAACCGCGCGAGAAAGACATTCGCCGGGAAATTCTTTGGCGCCGGCATGTTTATGACTACCTCCAGGCAAATGTCAGTGAAGAAGCTGCCGAACACTACCAGAAAAACCTTTCCGAAATGACTAATGATGTTGGTACCTTGGTGGCTTTGGATCTGGATGTTCCCAATTGTGGATTTCTAAGCCAAGTGATCCGCAAAGAACACCGCTTGGAAGGTGGATTGGTCGCTTTTGTAGCCTGGATGATTCCTTGGCTTTGGGCCGGCGGCATATTCTACTACCTGTTGGTTTTCCTAATCGCAGGAGTTATCCTCGCTATCATTCGCGGCTTGGTAATGTTTTTTAATCATTACCTGGCTGCCGTAGCAACCACCGATGCCGTGACCCGATTGCGCCGAGCCATTTATCACCATACTTATCGATTGGGAGCCCTGGCCTTTCGTGCCGGGGGACCATCCGAAGCAGTGGGGATTTCAACAAGGCGGTTGGAATCGATTCATGAAGGTTTATTTGTCTACCTGACTGTAAATCTTCGAGAGCCCATTAAGTTTGGTTTGCTATTTCTGTTGGCTTTGCTGATCCATATTTGGTTGGCAATCTCTTTCCTGCTGATCTCCCTTTTAGTCTGGCTGGTTGGCGGGCAGATCTCTGTGTATTTCCATGGCCGCAGTAATCGGGCTACGCAAAGAGCGGCGGAACAACTGGGACTGGTTCAGGAAAGCATTATGATGATGCGGCTGGTCAAAGTTTATTTAATGGAACCGTTTAACCAAGCCCGGGTGGAGCGGCAGTTGGCCCGTTATTCCAAAGCACAGATCCGCAATTTCCTTGGCGAAGCCATTTATCGGCCGATGATGATATTCTTGGGGATAGTTGCCTGTTTAGTCATGCTCTTCATTACTGGTATGGTAGTGCATTATGGCCATCTCAGTGTCACCGGTGCCATTATTCTGGCAACAGCCTTGGTCAGTATGTATCTGCCGCTGCAGAAGTGGTTGGAGCATCGCCGGACTTTGTTGAAAGCGGTGGAATCCGCCGATGTTTTGTTTGATTTTCTCGATCAATCCGGAAGTGTGGGGCAATCCTTGGAAGCAGAATTTCTGGAACCCTTGTCGAAAAACCTGGAGTTCGAAGGAGTTTCCCTGCGGGAAAAAGGTTCGGGAAAACAACTCCTAAAAAATGTCAATCTGACCGTTCGTGCGGGCCAGCGGGTAGCCATTGTAGGGCAGGAAGATACGGAAAAATACGCCCTCGTCTACTTGATCCCTCGATTCATGGACCCAACCGGCGGCGAGATTCGAATCGACGGCAAAAATCTCCGTTGGACGACGTTGGATTCTCTCCGGGAACAAATCGCCGTCGTGTTGCAGCACAACTTGGTCTTCAATGATACGGTAGCCAACAATATTGGCTGTGGGGATAAAAGTTTTACTCTGCCCCAGTTGATCGACGT
>CAZPPD010000169.1:0-9202 GCA_964588185.1 uncultured Alcaligenaceae bacterium
GTTCTTTAATATTTGATAAAACCAGGCCGACGACCTTTTCAGCCATATTCCCGCCCCCGAGTTCTTCAGACAGAGCGTCATTTTTTCTCTGAGAACATCCTCGTGAAACAAAGTTAGAAACTGATTCCAGACCACCACTTCGAAAGCGGAATTAAATTCCAGGAACGCTCGTAAGATATAGTTCTCACTCCAAAACCAGTTCGCGTCGATTAATTCCTTGGGGTATTCAAAAGGATAGAAAATATCATGGAAATGGATGTACGTCCCCACGGCCAATCGGGGAACAATTTCAAACAGGATGAAATTCACATCGCTGCCGACTCTGGCAACGTGAGAAGAATCCACAAACAGAATATCCCCCCCTTGCAATTCTGCAAAGAGGTTCAAAGGGGTATCCTGGACCGGGCAGGAATGGATTGATACCGATTCCAAATCCCGCTCTTTGAGCCGCGAACGCAAGCGTTCATCATTGGGTTCTATAAATGTCAGATGGATTTGGTTGTCGAAGAACAACTCGCTAGTATCGAGCATGACAAAGGAGGAATAGCCGGAGCCGATTTCAATAATCCGTTTCGGCTGGAGCAAGCGGAGCAAGCAGAACAGAAAAATGGCATCGCCATGGCCGTAGTAAGAGTTATTGAAACCATAGCGCATTTCTCCCACCGGTTCATCCTGGAACGGCACTTCAGAATAATAGTCTTTGAGTTGATCCAGGATTGCCAGTTGGCCCCGGGCATTTAAATTTACGCCGGGCAGGTCACGATAGGAAAGATCAAAGATGCGATCCGCATTGTCGGCAATCTCTTGTTGCGACGGAATGGGAGAGGAAAAATGGCCCGGCCGATAGCGTTGTTCGATTTCCTGTTCCAATTGCCGGCACCTGCGGCGTAACTCATCCCGCTCCTGGAGAATTCGGCGGATAGGAGGAATGGATTTGAGCAGTGAGGAAAGATGCTTCTTCAATTAACTGCCGGGAAAAAATTAAGTTAAAGAAGGTTACTCCATCTACATGGTGAAGGGCGGTTCAACCGCAAAGTTTTCAAACCGCATTAATTCTTTGATGAAGGCTAGGGTAACTTCACCTGTGGGCCCGTTTCGCTGTTTGCCGACAATGACCTCGACAACTCCTTGTTTTTCTTCCGGGTTGTAGTATTCCGGGCGGTGCAACATCATTACGGTATCAGCGTCTTGTTCGATAGACCCCGACTCGCGTAAATCGGATAGCCGCGGGCGATGGTCCTGCCGGTCTTCCGTACCCCGGTTGAGCTGGGCACAAGAAATCACCGGGATCTTTAGCTCCCGGGCAAGGTGTTTCAAGCGCCGGGAGATAGAGGCCACCTGCTCCTGACGGCTTTCCTTGCGATTGTCCGGTTCAATCAACTGCAAATAGTCAATGACAACCAGTTTCAGGTCTTCGCGTTGCTTGAGACGGCGGGAACTTGCCGCAATGCGGAGCATGCTTTGTCCTGGGGCATCGTCAATAAAGAGCTTGGCTTGATTTAAGGTCTCCCCGGCTTCCAAAAGGCGATCAAAATCGGTTCTCGCCAAGTGACCGCTGCGAATTTTCTGGCTGTTGACTCCGGATTGGCAGCAAAGAAGACGTTCGGCAATTTCCGTTCGGGATTGTTCCAGACTTACAAAGAAAACCGGAAGATTGGCATCGACGGCAACATGGCGGACAATGTTCAAGGCAAAGGCCGTTTTCCCAACACTGGGGCGAGCGGCAATGATGATGAGTTCGGAGCTTTGAAAACCGGCGGTGGTCTCATCCAAGTCAACAAAACCGCTGGGCACTCCACTGATGGAAACATCTCGTTTGTCCGCGCGAGCATCGATGCGGGCAAACGCTTCGTGCAGCGCTTGTTGCAGAGTTAGCGTTTCTCCGGTGGCACCCATCTGGGCAATTTCCAAGATCCTGCGCTCGGCAGCACCGAGCAATTCATCCGCCGGTTGCACCTGGTCGTAGGAATCCCGCAATACTTCGGTAGTTGCTCGAATCAAATGGCGGATGATGCCCTTGTCGCGAACAATACGGGCATAGAACTCGGCGTTGGCAGCAGTGGGGGCAGCCTCCCACAAAGTCGAGAGGTAAGATGGTCCGCCGATTTCTTCGGTCTGTTGGTGTTCGACCAAGTAGTTATGAAGGGTTACCAAGTCGATCGGATTGCCCTTATCGTAGAGGGCAACGATGGCCTGGAAGATTTTTTGATGAGCGTCTGAATAGAAGTATTCTGGCTTGTGTAGGATTTGCAGAACGTCGTGAATGACGTTATTTTCCCGTAATAAACTGCCCAGGAGACCTTGTTCTGCCTCTTTGTTGAAGGGTGGCAGCCTCTCTCCGGGCCCTTGGTCCATCATGGACAGTCGCTCCTAATTTAATTTTTATTGCCCGTGGCCATAGGTTTGTCCGAAATCCTGGCCCGGGCGAGCATAGTACCCATAATATGTGAGGATTTCCAATATCCAGTAGGGCACACCAGGGTCAAATAAACGTTATGCCTTTTCTTCTTTCGCCGGCACTACCATGACCTGAACATTGCTGGTGATATCAAATCCCAGCAGAAGGTCCACTTCATACAAGGCACATTCTTTAATATGACCTTCCATCTTGACCATTTCCGGGTCTACTTTGAGGTTCTTGCCATAAAGAGCTTTGGAAATTTCTTGGGGGCCCACCGAACCATAGAGGTGACCTTCCTCGTTGGCATTGGCCTCGATGGTAATGTGCGGTACCCGCTGGATTTGCTCGGCCAACATCCGCAGGTCGGCGATACGGGCCTCCCGAGCTTGATGGACCTTGATTTTGTAGCGTTCCAACATCTGCAAGTTATGTTCGGTGGGAATGGTGGCCAAGCCGTTGGGTAGAAGATAGTTGCGGGCATAACCCGGGCGAACTTCTACCACCGCACCTTGTTTCCCAAGATGTTCAACATCCTCAATCAAAACCAGCATCATTCCCCCATGAGGGCCTTTCTTCATCTGATTTCGCTTGCGGACCTTTTTTTTCGGCTCTTTCAACTTTTTGGCCATTTCACAACTCGTTTGGATTTCACTGGTAGTTAGAGTTCATTTAAAAAGGTATATCACTATCCGGTGGAGTATTGTAGCCGCCACCGGAATTATTTCCGGTATCAAAGCCCGGGTCATAACCGTCATCATTTCCCGCAGGAGAAGAAACAGGAGCCGGGCTCATGGAACGTTGCTGATATTGATTGTTTCCGCCGCCATCCGGGCGAGGACTCAAAAATTCGAAATTGTCAGCAACCACCACGTGCTTGGACCTTTTTTGTCCGGTTTCTTTGTCATCCCATTGTTCTAGAACAAGGTGGCCTTCGATAAATACCTGTTGGCCTTTGGAAAGATATTGTTCTGCAACGTCTGCTTTACGCCCAAATTCTCCGCGATTAAAAATCTTCACATCAATGAACATGGGAACATCTTCCCATTGACCGGTAGTATTGTTTTTCGCTCGATTATTGGCAGCAAAGCCAAATTTGGTTACCTTTCCCCCATTGGTAAATGCTCGGGACTCCGGATCCCGGGTCAATCGGCCAATCAACATCACTTTGTTCAAATTTGCCATCTATTACCTCCCTGGTGAATACAACCTTAAACACACTCTCTAATAGTATACATACGTATCAGAGACTATCGCAAGGTTGTATTGGCAAAAACTTTATTCAACGGTTGCTGCCTCTTCCGATTTCTCACTTTCCGTTGATTCCTTTTCCTCTGATGATCTGCTTTCTTTCTCTTTCGGTTCTGATTTTCTGGGCGGTCGCTCCGGTTGGGGTTCATCTTCGTCGTGGTAGGCGGTGTAAGCAACAATGGCATGTTCATCCCGGGCCAAAGTCAGCATGGTGTCTACCAACTTGGGGTCGATTCGAATGATCATATTCCGCATGATCATTTCATTCAGCTGAAAATCCCGCTCCATGCTGGGAACATTGGTACCTTCGGTGCGGAAATAAGTCAGGTAATACAACCCTTTTTTGTGGTTGCCGATCTGGTAAGCCAACCGGCGTTCGTCCCAAGGACGGCTGGCAAGGACCTCGGCGTGATTTTTTTCCAAGATGTTGTGTAGCTGCTCGGCAGCCCCGGTGACGTCACCACCCACTTTGGTTGGATCTAGAAGAAACATACATTCGTAAACATTCGCTGGCATTGTCTTGGTGATCCTTTTTATCCGTTAAATTCGTTCATACAAGTTTGAATATCCGATTGCCACCAACGGGCTGTTGCAGTAATGGCTTTTTCCACGGCTTCTTCAATCGGTTTTTTTTCCGATGGCCGAAAACGTCCCAACACATGATCGACCGTGTCATCACCCGGTTCACCAACGCCAATTCGCAACCGGGGATACTCGGTAGTACCCAAATGATTTTGGATATCCCGAAGACCGTTATGGCCACCGTGAGTGCCCTTCTTGCGAAAGCGAAGCTTTCCCAATGGGAGATTCATATCGTCACAAATTACCAACAGGTTTTCTAATTCCAGCTGGTAGAAATCCACGATTTGGCGGACGCTTTGACCGCTAAGATTCATAAAGGTTTGCGGTTTTACCAGCAAAATCTTTTCCGAATCCTCGCGAAGCTCGGCAATCTCCGCTTTAAACTTTTCCCGAAACGGCTCCGCGCTGGGGCTATTGGCCAAGCCGTCAATTACTTCAAATCCGACATTATGCCTTGTCTTTTGGTACTTTTTTCCAGGATTTCCAAGTCCCACAACCACGAACATCATCTGCTCCTGACGGGGATTATTCGCCTTCCTGCTCTTCCTCTTCTTTGTCCCGTTTAATCACTTCCGGTTCTGCTTGTTCTTCTTCGCCTTCTTCCCGTTCTTCGGTCGGTGTCACAATTTGAACGACCACGGCCTCGGGATCTTCCAACGGTTTTACGCCGTCCGGCAGGCTAAGATCTTTCACATGAATTGCTTGTTCCAATTCCAGATCATTGATTAAGACCTTGATGTTTTCCGGAACACTGATGGCAGGACACTCAACTTTAATGGCATGCAAAGGCTGCTCAAGTATTCCACCAGCGGAAACTCCGGGAGCATCTCCTTTGACATCAATTTCCACCTCGACTTGGATTAGTTCCCCTGCCGATACGCGGGTAAAATCTACGTGGAGAATTTCCTGGCCAAACGGGTCCCACTGAATCTCCGTGATTAAGGACTTTTGCACCTTGCCGTTGGTTTTCAGATCAATGATTCGCTGCCCATGCCGCAAGATTTTATGAAACTCATCCGTGGAAATGGACAAAGGAACAGTAACCTCTTTATGTCCGTATAATACGGCGGGTAACATACCTTGATTCCGGAGTTTTTGAGCAGCCCTTGAACCATTCCCTTCCCGGGTGTTTGCTTCCAAGATCATTGTTTCATCCATATCCGAACTCCGGCACCTAATAAAAACAAGACACCGACTGTATGAAGGTGTCCCGATAAAATTTCAAAAGTGAAAGAGTTATTATTCCAATCTAGGGGGGTGTCAGCAAGGGGACTCGCAAAATTTTTACCGGATATCTTTATTTCCTGCGAAAAAGTTTGGATGAGGAGCCTTGGCGGGAATAAAAAACATGGCCTTAATAGTCAGTGGCAGCCAGTTGATTTCCAGAAACAAAAAGCATGGTTACACTAAAAACCAAAGAGGCCAGTATCGACCAAATAGGGAAAAAGGCCCCATTCTCAACCAGCTGCTGGAATTCCGATTGGCTGGAAAGAGTGACAGTATAATTCTGTGCTCCCATTGCTTGTTCGAGGAGGATGGAAATATCGGCCGGTTTGGGCAAAATCCAATATCCCATTTCCGTCAAAAATTGACTCATCGGACCCAATGAAGCGGTCCCGCCCGAAATCTCCTCAAATCCAAAGATGAAATGATGGCCGATATTCATTCCCCAGCACACCAACCAAAACAAAATGGATCCAAATAAACAAGCAATGGTGCTGCGGGTGCAAACGGCCAAAAGGACTGAAAAACTGTAGATAACGCTGAAATTGAGAACGAAAAGAGGAATTGCCGCCAAATAGCCATACTCCCAGACGCCGTGGCGGATTCCCAATGCCAACCAGGTTCCCACAAAAAAGACCAGGATCTGGAAGCCCACAAAAGTAACCACCCCAAGGTACTTTCCGATAATTAGTGTCCAGCGAGGGATTGGCTTTGCCAACAATACTGAAGCCGCAGAAGGTTGCAGAAAATCGGGCAGAAAACCGGACGTCCAAATCAAAGCCAGGAGGAAGCCGATGGTCCCTACCACAAAACTTGCCAAGACAATCTGAATAAAACCGACAGCATTATCCACATGCCTGTTGTTTTGCACCTCAATGAGGCCCAGGAAACATATTTTACCCTCCGGCCGGGCGTTCTCGGAAAAAGGAACAGGCTTTCCATCCTTCCCCGGAACATACATTTCCATGTCCCCCGGCAAAGGTTCCAACAATCCACTGGTGATACTAGTCCCGAGGCAAAACACGATACATATACCACTGACCGCCAGCATGATCCAGAATATCCAGCTGGCCAGCGCTTGGCGAAACGTGTCCACGATCAGCCAGCGAACTGCATAAATGACCGCCGGTCCGTCCACCGAAGGTAAATACAAATCCTGATTCGGATTCTTTTTTACTGGATTTTTAGGCTCAGTTGTCGCGCTGCTCATAGAGTTCCTGCATTGCCTGTTCGAAAGAGCGGGGTTTGTTTGAGTTCGGATCCCGCTTCACATCTTCCACCGATCCGGTGTAAACGATTTTTCCACCAACAAGAACTGCAATTTGATCGCAGATTTTTTCCACTTCCGACAGGACATGCGATACCAGGAGTACCGTTCGGCCTTTCTCCCGAATTTCTTCTGCGATCTCAAAAATCATCTTCCGGCCGCCAAGGTCCAACCCTTCGCTGGGTTCATCCAGGACCAACAAGTCCGGTTCATTGATTAACGCTTGCGCCAACCCCAAACGTTGCACCATTCCCTTGCTAAAACGAGCAATGGGTTCATGCGCCCGGTCTTCCAAGCCAACCATCTTGAGCAGCTTCGGCACCTTGGCCTGAACTTCCGGTTCCGGAAGCAGGGATAGTGCCCCATAATAGTGCAGCAGTCCGGTGGCGGTCAGATACCGGGGAAATGCATGGTTTTCATGAACGTAACCTACCCGGGCCAACGTTCGCCGGTCGCTTACCGGAGAGCCCAAGCGAAAGACCTTTCCCTTGGTTGGCTTGGTCAGGGACAACAACATTTTTATCATCGTGGTCTTGCCGGCCCGATTGGGCCCAATCAAACCAAAGACCTGTCCCGGATGAATGGAAAGACTGATATTTTCGGCAGCCCGCAAGGGAGCTTTGCCGAACAACCCTGTTGGGTAATCCTTTATCACCTGGACATATTCTGCAACAGGAGATACCACCTGGCGCCCTCAACCGTTAGTTATCTATGAGAATGAGAGACCCGCTCTTATCCGGAAAACAAAGTTTAAATTTCCCTTTGTATTTGAGCACCACAACTCGATTGATTCATGAGATTGGAACAATACTCATACCTTGCGAAAGGGTATTTCGAGTGAAATATAGAATATAAATTTGGCCAATGCCAAGTGGATTGTTGCTTTCCTTGGTTTGGGAACATTCAATGTCCTGATCAAGAATTGGAGTTGACCAATTTAGACCAAATCCAAGAACCGAACTATTTCATTTCAAACAATTCAACCGAACCACCTGCAAGATTGTCGTAAATAAACGTTTCCCATTTGCCCCTAGAAATGGTTGTGCATCTGTCGGATGTGACAAATGGGGGGAATAAAGCGGTTAAGCATTAAAAAGATAGCATCGTTTGTGATTAGGCCCGCATTCAAAATCGTGGAAATCCAAGAATAATGCTCCGGAAGAATTACCAATGATAACCGGTTCGTTTTCTAATCCTGATTGGAGATTTCAAGTGAAACATTTCGCAATAATTTTTAGCCTGGCAATCATCCCCTTTTTGGGGGAAGGAATTGCTTGTGGACAGACATGTGGACCCTATGGATGTGGAACCCAATATTACCCTGATTATCAATATTATCCTTACCCGACCCAACGTTACTATCAACCTGGGTATTCTGGGTACTATAATCCTTATCAAACGTATTCTTGTCCGAACGGGCGATGCGCAATCCCACAAACTGCCTATCCTCAATATTCCAGCCCTGCAGTTCAACCAAACAACGGACCCCAAAACTATCCAATTCCAAATAATTACCAACCGGAAAACAATCTTGGGAACGGACAAACTCCGAATGAAATTCCCCATACAACGCCTTACGGAAGCGTTTTGCCTGATCCGGGACAACAACCTCAGCCATTTTCACCGCCACCTGTGAGGGAAGGCTCGGGAGTTCGATACCAAGTTCCGTGATATTGGCACAACTGGATCCCTTTTTACAGGAGAGGCTGGTTTTTACCGATCCGGTCAACCTTTCGATCCTAATCCAAGTAGACAATCTGGGTTGACCGGAGCTTTTTCTTTCTGCTATACCAATTTCCTTTAAGACCAAACTCCGGGAAAAGACCGTAGATCCACATCAAAAAGGCAGGATGCCGATGCCAACCGCTTTAATCACTGGAATCACCGGCCAAGATGGTTCCCACTTAGCTGAGCTTCTTCTTTCCAAAAATTACCGGGTTTGCGGTATGGTTCGGCGGTCCAGTTCGGAGAACTTCAACCGTATAAAGCATATTCAAGAAGCGGTAGAGTTGTTTCAGGGAGACCTCCTGGACCAGAGTTCCATCACCCAGGTTTTAGAGCAGGTTCAACCGGATGAGGTGTACAATCTTGCCGCCATGTCTTTCGTTCCAACGAGTTGGCAGCAACCGGTATTGACTGCGGAATTTACTGCAGTCGGGGTAACCCGAATCTTGGAAGCCATCCGCCGCTCTTGTCCGAAAACCCGGTTTTACCAGGCATCCAGCAGTGAAATGTTCGGCAAGGTTCGGGAAACTCCGCAAAATGAAATGACTCCTTTTTATCCCCGCAGCCCTTATGGAGTTGCCAAGGTCTACGGCCACTTTATAACCGTAAATTATCGGGAAAGCTACAACTTGTTTGCCTGCTCGGGGATTCTATTTAATCATGAAGGTCCCCGCCGCGGCCGGGGATTTGTTACCCGCAAGATCACCTATACTTTGGCTCAAATCAAACATGGATTGGCCGACGACCTGCGTCTG
>CAZPPD010000170.1:0-1640 GCA_964588185.1 uncultured Alcaligenaceae bacterium
CAATAAGGTACATCAAAAAGGGTAATCTTCGCCGCTCAACCCTATCATCCTGCAAACCGAAGATCAGGCTTGGCGCGTTCATAGGCTGACTCCGGAAGGTTGGGAATTTTGGCGGCCTCAGGTAACGCATCGCCAAAGCTGCCGGGCCGGAGTGCTGCCGCCCGCCCAGGTAGTCGAAGAACTCAGCGGGACTTGGCTGATCGTGGAAACCACCTTGGACCGGGCGCAGCCTTGGTTGGATTTGAGCCAAGATCCCATCGAACAACTGCGGCAGGTTTTCCAATTCACGGAAAAATTAACCGATGCCCTGGAATCACTACACACCGAAGGGTTAACCTGGCTCACTTTTGACCCGGAAGAAATCGAATACGCTGCGGGCAGTGAAGAAAGCCGGGGATTGCAAATTACCAACCTGGACCTGCAGGTTTATCCCACCCGCCGAAGCCCCGACCAACTCCATGTACTCAACACATTCGCCGCTCCGGAAATCTGGCGTTTTGAAACGCAGAAACTGGGTCCGCGGACGGATGTGTATCACCTCGGGCTCTACATTTACTATTTACTCGCCGGATTGTTGCCCGAGGGATTTCCCGGGCAGGGGCTGGAGGCCTTCAACTTTTTCATTCCTCCGCTGCGGATCTTTTCCCCGCATATCCCGCCGCGCGTAGAATCGGTCATCGCTCGAGCGGTTGCCGAGAACCCGGACCAACGATTTGCCTCGGCAAACGAATTCTGTGCTTCTCTGAAAGAAACTTTGGAGCGTGCCGAGAAACGCTGGTCGGCTCCGGTTTCGGTCGGTTGGGAGATCGGTTGGCGAACGCATGTCGGAAAAGCCAAAGAAGCCTTGAAGAAAAACAATGAAGACTACGCCTTGGTCCGGGGCTACTCTAATCCCGATCGCGCTCTTGCCGTTGTTGCCGATGGCATCTCGCTTTGCGATATCGGCAACGGGGCCCTTGCCAGCCGGATGGCTTCATTAGTCGTGGAAAATGAATTTGACGACGGCTGCGGCAATTCTTCTTTTGAGGATAAATTTGTTCAAGCCTGCCTTCGTGCTTCCCAAGTCATTCTGGATTGGGCTCTGGACCAGGGCTTCAAGCAAGCGTTGTTGAACGGCAAGAACCTGATGGGCAGCACGCTCACCGCCGCCTGGGTTGAGGGCGATACCATCACCCTGGGAAACTTGGGAGACAGTCGAGCCTACCTCATCGAGGATGGCCACGTCGAGCAGTTGACCGTGGACGGCGACCTGGGCTCTGCACTGCTGGCAACCAAAGTTCCGCCCGAAGAAGTGGATGAACTGGGAACACTTGGATTTGCCTTGCGCTATTGTGTGGGCGGGTCTATTAGCGACGAGGGAGGGAAAATATCCATACAGGAGGAGCATTGCCATCCCACTTTTTCCACCTGGCCGATCCAACCGGGCGATGTGATTGTCCTTTGCACAGATGGCCTGGTAGAAGAAGGGGTTTTTCTTCAGCCCGAGGATCTTGGAAAACTGGCAATGGAAGATCCTTCCTTATCGGCAGAGGATCTGGCCAACAAACTAGTCGAAGAGGCCAATAAACGCCAACGCCCTCCTTCGGAATTGGAACCGGATGCATACGGGCACAATATTACCTGCCTGGTGATAAAGGTTC
>CAZPPD010000170.1:1650-9193 GCA_964588185.1 uncultured Alcaligenaceae bacterium
ACACCCGCGCGATTGATTCCGAACCGCAAAACCGATTCTCAACAACTCCAATCTCAACCAAATCTCAACCCGGGCAGGATTCATTTCGCCGCTTGCGAAGGCGATAGCAGGCACCGGCACCTAGCATGGTTAAGCTGAACAAGGTCAGGCTCGTCGGTTCCGGTGTTTCCGTTGGGGTAACGGTAACGGTGGTGAAATTGATGTTGTCAATTCCCGTGCCCACATCCGGTTCACTAAATACTACCGTTGCGGATTGAGCGGAGCCGTTTGCCAAGGATACCGCCAAATTTACCACATTACCGTCTACCGGATTGTTGTTTGGAATGGTGAACATCGCCGATCCCAGGGGATTCATAAAATCCACCGTTTCAAACACCGTCAAAGTTGCCGTGGCCCCTCGGGTTGGTCCCCCGTCAACGCGGTAATCGAAAAGGTCGAGCGAGAGTTCCGAAATCGGATTTTCAAAGCTCAAAAAGTAATCCAGAGTCGCATGGGGGCCATTGGGTTCATCGGTGAGAAAGACGGTATTATCGGGTTGACCGAAAGGAACATCATTTTGACCGGGATTCACCACAAAAGCCGTCATCGGCGGACTGCCCACACCGGCCAAGTAGGCCGGTCCGGTTGGGGTTACGGTTCCGACTTGAAAAGTAACCGAATTTGTTGCAGTAACAACCGGGTTCGAAAGTGCCACTCCATCTCCAGCGAAGCCCTCAAAATCAATGACATCACCGCGAGCCACGTTTAATGTGAGGAGTCCGAATCCAATAATAAAGACAGCTTTGAGAATAGAAGTCATGATAATCTCCCATAGAAGTCAGCTATTCCTGGAGCTAAACCATGCACCTGGAAGAACCGCAGGTGTGGGGAGATTTGATTTAGTTAAAAAATGAACAATCAAGCGGGGATAGAAGTTTAGACAAACGAAACAGCTTTTTGTTCCAACTATTTATTCCCTTTCATTTTGCGAACAATTGACAATCTAGTTCCATCTCATTTTACTAACCGTTAGTAGCAGGATTTGCCGGAATTCAGCATCTTACATCTCCCAATTTCCTGTCCCGCCCCCGTTTGCATCTCCCTCTAGACCTGCCATAATGGGAATGATTTTTTCCGCACATGCGGTTTCTCCTCAAAAGAAACCCGTCTTAAATCTTGGGCAGAGTAAATGACTGATGAACAAGAGCCGTTAGCCGGTTCGCTGGAACGCTTCCGGGATTACCTCCGGCTGTTGGCCCGGCTCCAGTTGGATCCGCTGTTTCAACGCAAGCTGGATCCCTCGGATATTGTCCAACAAACCCTGATCAAGGCCCATACTAAAAGAGATCAGTTCCGAGGAAGAACCGAGGCGGAATTGGCCGCCTGGTTACGGCGAATTTTGTCCAATACCTTGATCGACGCCGTTCGCAAATTCCAACCGGAGATAGCCCAGCAACGGTCCTTGGAGGATGCGATTGAACAATCCTCGGCCCGCTTGGAAGCTTGGCTGGCGGCGGATCAGCCTTCTCCCGGCGACTATGTTCTTCGCCAGGAACAATTGTTTGACATGGCCAACGCCCTTAGTCAACTTCCCGATGACCAGCGACGGGCAGTTGAACTCCATTATCTGAAGGAAGAGCCCTTGGCAGTTATTGCCAAGACTATGGAACGAACGGAGGCTTCGGGTGCGGGACTTTTGCGTCGCGGCTTGAAAAAACTACGGGAATTATGCCAATAATCGGACTAGTGGTTCAGGAACATGACTGCCCCTTCAACTCCCAGTAAAAATGACCGAGAAGATCGTCTGGATGAACTCATCGCCAAATACTTACAGGCCGGCAGCGATCAGAAGCCCCATCTCCGCCAAACCTATTTGATCGAGCACCCGGCCCTCACCCCGGAGCAGGAAGAATTCTTCGCGGACCAGGATCGCTTCTGCCGACTTGCCGACCCGTTGCGATTAGTCATGGCCGCAGTGACGGTTCCACCTCCCGGATCCTCCATCGGCGATTATGAAATCCTGGAAGAAATAGCCCAAGGCGGCATGGGGGTTATCTATAAAGCCCGCAGTAAATCCTTGGGCCGGATTGTCGCCCTCAAGTGTCTCCGGGCGGGAACATTCGCCTCGCATTTGAATGTCCAACGCTTTCGCAGTGAGGCAGAAGCAGTCGCCCTGTTGGATCATCCCCATATCGTTCCCATCTACGAAGTCGGGGAACATCAAGGCCAGCCCTTCTTCAGCATGCGGCTGATGGAGGGCGGAAGTTTAGCCGAACATCTCCCGGAATATAGCCTTTCGGATCCCAATGGAGAATCAAGGCATTCCCGCAACCCCAGCCAAATTCAAAAGAAGAGAGACTGCCTACTTCGACTGATGGTCCCCATTTGCCGAGCCGTTCACTTTGCTCATCAGCGTGGAATTCTTCACCGGGATTTAAAGCCCGGCAATATCCTTTTGGACGATCAAGGACAACCTTATGTCACAGATTTCGGTTTGGCGAAAAAGGTGCTTCCGGATGAGGATACTCCCGCCCAACTTCCCCTTACCCAGTCCGGTTCCATCCTGGGAACTCCCAGCTATATGGCTCCCGAGCAAGCTGACGGAACCAAAGGCAGCGTCACCACAGCTGCCGACGTTTACAGCTTGGGAGCAATCCTCTACGAGTTGTTAACCGGGAAACCGCCCTTTCGGGGCAGTAGCGCCTTCGACATTCTCCGGCAATTGTCGGACCAGGAAGCAGCTCCCCCCAGAAACCTCAATCCCTTCCTCGATCGGGACCTTGAAACCATTTGCCTGAAATGTCTCAGCAAGGAACCAAGCAAACGCTACAGCAATGCCGAAGAGTTGGCGGATGAACTGAAACGCATACAAACAGGGGAACCAATCAAGGCGCGGCCGGTGAGCACCGTGAAACGCATGGGAATATGGCTTCGCCGCAACACCGCCTTGGCAACAGCAATCGGGCTGGCGATTGCTACATTGTTGGTCCTGGGGATTGGCGGACTCCTGTTCGGCTTACAGGAAGCCCGTTATTCCCGGGATCTGGAAGTCGCCGCCAAGCAGCTTCGCAAAGAACAGAAGCAAACCCGATTAGCCTTGCTTCAAGTTAAATTGAAAGGAGACTTGGCTGAAAAGAATTTTCAGGATGCGAAAAAACACAAAGAAGCCGCAGAAAGGAATTTCCAGCAGGCCCATGACATGGTGAACGATTTTTATTTTCGCATCAGTGAAAAAATGAGGGATATTCCCAACCTCCAGAATGTTCGTAAGGAATTATTGCAGAAAGCCCTGACTTATTATCGCGAGTTCATCAAAGAGCAAGCAAACGACAATTCCTTACGCCGTGAATTGGCCGAAACCTACCGGCGAGTTGGCGAGATCACGACGCAAATAGGATCCAGAAAAGAAGCCCTTCTGCCATTGCAAAAAGCATTAGAGATTTACCAGGAGCTGCATCAAAAAAATCGCACAGACAAAGGAATACGCACTAAACTATCCGAGTTACACCTCAATATCGGCCATCAAAACAGTCATCTTGGCAATCTTAATCAAGCAATGATATCCCTGCAAAAAGCGAGAAGTTTATACGAAGGCCTTTGCGATCAGTACCCGAAGGAACCGGATTTTCTGAATGGTCTAGCCTATGTCATCACCAATCAAGGGAGCATTTACGAAAGGCAAGGGGACCCGGCCAAAGCGGAAAAGTATTTGTTGAAAAGCTTGGCAATCCGAAAAAAACTGACCAAAGAACATCCCAAGAACTTCCAATACCAAATCGATTTGGGATTGAGCTACAACAACGCCGGAGTGATGAATGCCATCAAAGGACGTATCCCCGACGGATTGAAATATTTCCAACTCGCAGCCAAAATCCGAGAACCGCTGGCCAAGAAATTCCCAAAAAAACCCAAGCGACAACTCGACTTGGCAGCCAGTTATCGCGACATCGGAATGGCCCAGCTTCAGCTTTACCGGCAGGATGATTGCCTGATGTCGTGGGAAAAAGCTCTGAGCATTCGCGGACGCGTAGCCAAGGAGAACCCACAGGTTCATGCCTATCAATCCATTCTCGCCAATAGCCAAAAAGATATGGGGAGAATCTTAGCGCGAATGAACCGGCACTCCGAAGCACTCAATTATTATCAAAAGGCGCAGAGGACATGGGAGAAATTGGAGCAAGTCGACACCAATCCGGGGTACACCAACAACAGAGCCCACAGCCTGGTTAGGATTGGCCGTCTATATCGAAGCTTGGGCAAGTTCCGGGAGGAAGAGAAATTCCTCCGCCAAGGCCGTGATATTTATCAAGAGTTGGTGAACCGGTATCCTAAAAACTTGACATACCACAGCGACTTAGGAGATGTCTTAGGCCATTTGGCTTGGTGGTCCTGGCGAACCGGAAACAAAAAACAAGCGATTGAGTTGATAAGGAAATCCGTTGGGGAATATGAGGCGGCCTTTTCCAAAGCTCCCCAGATAACCAATTACCGCGAAGGCTTGAATTTTCGCCGACGAAACCTGGCCGATATGCTTCTGATGGAAAACCGGATTATCGAGAGTTTTGCCGAAACCCTTGCCCGCAGCAAAATAGCTTCGAAAACTCCCAACAATCTGTATGAACTAGCTTCTCATTTCGCCATGACCGGCAATTATCTCTTGGCCAAATCCAACCCAACGGCGGAAGAAAAACAGCTACTGCCACGATGTGAAAAGCTGGCCCTTAGGACACTTGAGGAAGCAATCAAAGCCGGCTTTTCGGATGGGGGGCGAGTAAATAATGAAGTCGCTTTTAATCCTTGGCGAAAATCCGACGCCTTTAAACAAATAACTGGGAGTTTAATAGGGGTCCGCTATCAACCGATTTCTTTCCTCGCCAAGGCGAATACAAACTCCAACGGCAAAGAACTATTGGGCGAATGGCTCGGCGACACTAAAGGCACAGACTACAAAGAGACGTGGCGGATTACGAAAACGGATCGCTGGGAGGTTACCGCCACATACTCCAAAGAGGGAACAATCGAGGGAAACTGCCGCTCCGAAGAGGTACACTTCAAAAACGGATTTCTCTACCTGAAACAGGTATTCGAAAAGCTTCCCCCATCAGGTCCAAATGACGGGTGTATTATTTCCATTCAAGCGAATGGGAACCGTGCCTTGTTGACTTGGCGAAAGGGATTCCTTTCCGGGACAGTCACCTTGACCAAAATAAACTAATCTTGTGGGCTGCTCACCCGAGTAACTTCCCTACCGCTGGGCTTGCTACCTTTTCTTTTTCTTCCCTTTCCAGTTGGGATTTGGCCGGGGCATATTGGCTCCCACTTCCTGACGCCATTGACGCAGCAAGGTAAGCATTTTCATTGCCGGGTCGGGCATTTTCTTGGCCAGGTTGTTTTTCTGGCTCAGATCCTTTTCCAAGTCATACAACTCCAGACTGTCGTCTTCAAAATTTTCGATGAGTACATATTTCCCTTGGCGTACGGAACTGCCGGGGCGACCTCCTTGATTACTGTAATGAGGGTAATGCCAGAATAACGCCCGCTCCGGTATTTTTCCTTTCCCTCGAAGCAACGGGGCAAAGCTAACCCCGTCCACATGCTGCTTGGGCCGGGACTTCAGGCCGGCTATATCCAAGATCGTTGGATAAAAATCCGTACTAATGACCGGCACATCACAAACCGACCCCGGTTCAGTCACTCCCGGCCAACGGATAATCCAAGGCTCACGAATTCCGCCCTCGTAGAGCCAGCCTTTCCCGGTCCGCAGTGGGACGTTAGCCGTTGGCAATCCTTCTGCAGTACTAAGGCCGCCATTGTCGGCAGTGAAAATCACGACCGTATTATCATCGATGCCGAGTTCATCCAGCTTTTGCAGAATGCGTCCCACATTGGTATCCAAGATGTCGATCATCGCTGCATAGGTTGCATGATCATGAACCTGCCGTACTTTTTTGCCATTGATTTCGGGTAGGAATTTCGGACCCTTGGCGGGATTCTTGGCCGCCTTTTCCCGGTACTTGGCGATGATGTCCTTCTTGGCTTGTAGAGGAATGTGGACCGTGTAGTACGACAGGTATAGGAAGAAGGGATTGTCCTTGTTCTTCTCCATGAACTTTAATCCCTCGGTGGTAAGCCGGTCGGTCAAATACTCGCCCTTGGGACCATCCTTGATCTGCGGATTGCGATAGGGGCTAAAGTAACTCGGCGGTGAACCACGGTGGTTCCCGGCAATATTGATGTCGAATCCTTGCCGAGTTGGTTCAAATCCTTCGCCGCCAAGGTGCCACTTGCCAATGAAGGCTGTGCGATAACCGGCGGCCTGCATGGCTTCTGCCAAAGTAAATTCCGACAACGGCATGGAATTGCGATACTCAGCCGGCAACAGCATGCCTTTTCGCCGCCCGGTAAAGAAATTGGTAATATCCATGCGGGCCGGATATTTGCCGGTCATAATGCTGGCTCGCGTGGGCGAACAAACCGGACAAGCAGCATAGCCATCGGTAAATTTCATGCCGGTTTTGGCCAGTTTATCGATGTTGGGCGTTTCATAGAACTTGCTGCCCAAACAACCGGCATCGGTCCACCCCATGTCATCTACTAAAATAAAAACAAAGTTTAATTTCTTTTTCTTGCCGTCCTGGGAAGCTTGAGAATGCTGCGCTCCCAAAAGAGCAATGCACACCACAGCAACCAAAAGAAATACATGTGGGAATTTACGAATCATGAGGCATCTCCGAGTAAGTATTTTGGTAATGGGATTCGCTAGAATTCAGCCGGAGTCTAGGAGCTGAATTCCAATTAAATTAATGGATTTTGCCGATGTTATCTCTCATCAAGGGGAATCTCCATAAAAATCTAACAGTTTGCACTAATATTGCCTTTGTTCTGCTACCCTAAGGAAGAAAGGAACTGCATACTTTAAGACCATGGAAAAGAACAGAAAACAACGTCTCGCCCTGTTAGATTCCAAACCCCCGGGAAAAATCCTGATCCACGAGATCTACCACAGCATCCAAGGTGAATCCACTTATGCAGGATTACCGTGTGTTTTCGTCCGCTTGGCTGTTTGCGATGCCCGTTGCACGTGGTGTGATACTCCCCACGCATTTAACCAGGGGACTTCCTACTCAGCCGACGAGATCATTCAAACAATTCACCGCTTCGACTGCCCCTTGGTGGAAATTACCGGTGGAGAGCCTCTTCTCCAAGCGGAGGTCTATCCGCTGATGACCGAACTAACGGAGAAAGGCTATGCCGTATTGCTGGAAACCAGCGGCGCCCATGATATCTCCAGGGTAGACACTCGCGTGCACATCATCATGGATGTGAAATGCCCCGATAGCGGTGAGATGCAAAACAATCACTGGGAGAACTTGGATCTACTAAAAAAGACGGACGAAATTAAATTTGTGGTTGCTTCCCTACGAGATTTCCAATGGGCCAAAGAAATCGTAAAGAAAAATCGACTGGATCAACGATTCAGGGTGCTGATAAGTCCTTGTTTTGAACAAGTGTCTTTGGAAAAGTTGGCAGAATGGATTTTACAATCCCGATTGCAAGTTCGGAT
>CAZPPD010000171.1:0-4872 GCA_964588185.1 uncultured Alcaligenaceae bacterium
TGGACCTGGTGGAATGGCCGGAAGCCATTAAAAAGATGCAGCGGGAATGGATAGGGCGAAGTGAAGGAGCGGAGGTCGATTTTAAAGTCGCTGATGAATCCGGGGAAAACATCCGGGTCTTTACAACGAGGCCGGATACGCTTTTTGGAGCGACCTACATGGTGTTGGCTCCGGAGCATTCCTTGGTGGATAGCATTACCACGTCCGAACAAAAGGAAGAAGTCCATCAATACCGCGAAGCGGCAACACGCAAGAGTGACCTGGAACGAACCGAGTTGGCGAAGACCAAGACCGGAGTATTCACTGGGGCTTATGCCATCAATCCAGTGAATGGCGGGAAGGTTCCCATTTGGATTGCGGACTACGTGTTGGCCACTTATGGTACCGGGGCCATCATGGCTGTCCCGGCTCATGACGAACGGGACTTTGAGTTTGCCAAAACGTTTGACCTGCCAATCAAAGCCGTAGTCATGCCCGGCGAGGATTGGCTAAGAGCCAATGTCCCTGAGGAGATGGCAGATCCAAAGGATGAACTGGGCAAATTCCAGAGTGTGTATCAGGAGAGGGCCGCTCTGCTTCCGGAAGCCTTCTGCGGCATAGGAACAGCCATTAATTCCGGGGAGTTTACTGGACTTCTCACGCCGGAGTTCAAGAAACAGATCACCGATTGGTTGGAACAAAAGGGCCTTGGAAATCGCCGCATCAATTACAAACTGCGAGATTGGCTCTTTAGCCGCCAACGCTACTGGGGAGAACCATTTCCGATTCTCCATGAGGTCAACAAAGAAGGAAAACTCACCGGCACCAGCAAACCGCTGGGAGTAAAAGACCTGCCGTTGACCTTGCCGGAGATGGAGGATTTCAAACCCTCCGGGAAACCTGAACCGCCGTTAGGTAAAGCTCAAGACTGGGTCCAAATTACCGTCGGTAAGAAGAATTACCTGCGCGAGACCAACACCATGCCGCAATGGGCCGGCTCGTGCTGGTACTACCTTCGCTACATTGATCCGCACAACCAGAAATCCTTCTGCGATCCCAAGAAGGAAAAATACTGGATGCCGGTGGATCTTTACGTGGGAGGTGCGGAGCACGCGGTGTTGCACTTGCTCTACTCCCGATTTTGGCACAAGGTCCTATATGACCGCGGTCACGTCAGTACGCCGGAACCATTCCATCGACTGGTCAATCAAGGAATGATTCTCGGGGAAATGGAATTCACCGGTTTCAAGAAAGAAACCGATGGATATATTTCCGCCTCTCAGGTGAATATCGAGGATGCCACCGACAAGAAGACAAAGGAAGCCTATGTGCCGGTTAAATTCACGGAAGAAGAGGTAGAGAAGAATGGGGACTTCTTTGTCCTCAAGGATGCCCCCAACATCCGCGTTGACGCACGGGCTTACAAGATGTCCAAAAGCCGCGGAAATGTCATCAACCCCGACGAAGTGGTGGATCAATATGGAGCCGACAGTCTTCGCTTGTACGAAATGTTTATGGGTCCATTGGAAGCGACAAAGCCCTGGAGCATGAGCGGCGTGGAGGGTGTCTATCGCTTTCTGAATCGCGTCTGGCGGATCATCATTGATGAAAAAGCGGAAGAGGAGAAGTTGTCCGATGCCATTCAACCCGAAGAAGGTTCCAAGGAGACTATCCGCAAAGTTCACCAGACCATCAAGAAGGTAACCGAAGACTTGGATGGGATGAGGTTTAACACCGCCATCTCTGCCATGATGGAACTCTCCAATTACCTCATGCGCTTGGAAGTTCGTCCTCGGGAATGCATAGAAGCTTTCGTGCTGCTCCTCAGTCCTTTTGCCCCTCATATTTGCGAGGAACTTTGGAACGCCCTCGGCCATGGGGAGAGCTTGGCTTTTCATCCTTGGCCCTCCTACAAACCGGAATACATCAAAGAGGATGAAATCCAGATCCCTGTTCAGGTAAACGGCAAGGTACGGGGCAAGGTGACTGTTCCGCCCGATGTGGATGAAGATACCCTTAAAAGCACTGCCATGGCGGAGGAAAAGGTGAGCAGCCTTATCGAAGGCAAGGAGATCAAAAAGGTGATCATCATTCCGATGAAGATGGTCAACATTGTTGTGAAAGGTTGATGTGGTAGCTCCGGCTTATGAATCAGTCCTTGCGCGATGCACTGCAAACCTTCCGGGAAGGTGCTTTACAGTTACTATTCCCCAGAATCTGCTGGGCATGCAAATCCTTTATGCCGAATGAGGCGGAAGATTTCTGTAGCGCTTGCCGGTCTTCATTGTTGCACGACCCATTTCTTACCTGCCCTCGGTGTGCCAATAACGTCGGTCCTCATGCAAATTTGGAAGGCGGTTGTTCCCAATGCCGGAAACTGCGCTTCCAGTTTGAAAAAGTGATCCGCATGGGCCAGTATGAGAGTCTTCTTCGAGATGTGATTCTGGAGATTAAGCACGCCAATGGAGAAGGTTTGGCGGAGGTGCTAGGCCGACTGTGGGTGAAAACCTTCTGCCGGGAATTTGAGGAACTCCATGCTCAACTGATAGTGCCGGTTCCTCTCCATTGGTTTCGGAGATTTACTCGAGGTTACAATCAGTCGGAAACCTTGGCTTTGGCGATTGCCAACGAACTTAAGATTCCCTGTAATCCACGCTGTTTGAGGAGAATCCGCAATACCCCAAAGCAGACCTTACAATCGGTCCAAGCCCGGATGGACAACGTAAAAGGTGCCTTTTCCGCTCATCCGGGATTAACGCTTGCGGACAAACGGGTCCTGCTGATTGATGATGTTTTAACCACGGGAGCTACTGCCGGCGAAGCGGCAAAAGCCCTGCGCAAAGCCGGCGCATCCAGTGTAGTAGTAGCGGTGTTAGCGCGGGGCAAAGGAAAATAATAAGAGAAAACCACCTTTTCATGCTTCGGAGCCGCATTTGTATCTCCGAATTTAGCTTCTGGAACATCCAGCGACATGTCGGAAAGGTTCAATTGCGTTTGCGTTCGGTACTGCGGCTCACACGTCTTTTTCAGTGCAAATGCTACCCGTACCATCAAAATTGCCATAAAAACCGGATTTGTGAATTTCATCACTTACTGCTTTGGCAAGATCCCAGATTCTACTACAATCATCCCTATTTAGTTTGAATTCCCTAGCACTTTTACAAGGAACTACAGGATGTCTAAATTCCATTTACCCTTTGTTTTCGCCACACTAGTATTGGTTACCCTCGTTGCCGGAAGCGGCAACACACAGACCTACAAAATTGAACCCACGCATGCTTCGGTAGCTTTTCGCATCCGGCATCTGGATATCAGTTGGACTTACGGACGCTTCGATGATGTTTCCGGTACCCTGGTGATGGATCCAAAGAACCCAAGCAATTCTTCCCTATCGGTGGTCATCAAAGCCGCCAGTATAAACACCGGCAATTCCAAACGGGATGCCCACCTTCGCAGTCCGGACTTTCTGAACGTCAAGCAGTTCCCGGCGATTACCTTTAAGAGCAAATCCTTCAAACGCACCAAAGAGGGGTACGATGTAATCGGAAATTTCTCCTTGCATGGAGTTACCCGGGAAATCACTCTGTCACTAAAAGGCGGAAAGACCGCGGAGTTTCCCAAGGGAGTTCACCGCATCGGCTTTTCGAGCGAGTTGTCGCTGCTGCGAAAAGATTTCGGGATGACCAATCTGCTTGGCCCGGTGGGCAATGAAGTTCAGGTGGGAATCAGTTTCGAAGGAGCCTACAAAGAATAGGCGAACGACTTTCCCCAGAAAGTTGGTATCCGATGTTGAATTGGTGGCAAATCGGCCAGGCGTCGGCAATAGCAGCCGGCTCTGTGTTTTTTTGTATCCTGGTTTTCTCCTTGCCCTGGCGCCAGCCGAACAGCAACCGGCAAACATTGGGTTGGGTCCTGGGCTTAGGTGGCGGCTGCTTTCTGGGAGCATTTTTCCTGGGGGTTTCACTTCTTTGGCCGCCAAGAGTGGATCAGGAACGGTACCTTTTACTACTTTTGCCCGCTACCCTTTTGTTGGGGTGTATTGGATGCATTCCAAGGTTTCCTCGATGGATATTATGGGTTGGCCGATTCATTATTTCCTGTTCTGCAGGATACATTCTCCTTTATGGTTCGGAATATATCCTGAACCAATTCGGCGAGGGCTGGAGTTATTGGGAGCAGAGGGTTTGGCTAAGTGGTTTGGCCGGCATTCTTTTGACCAACTGGATGTTGCTGGCGCCGCTTACCAAGCGTCAAGATTCCCGGACCTTGGTAGTCTGCCTAATGGCCATTGCTTTGGCATCCACCATTGCCGTCATGCTTTCCGGATATGCGGTGGCTTACAAGATTGGCTTCCCTTTGGCTGCGGGCTTATTAGGCAGTTTCCCGGCATTATTTATTAGCAAAAGCCGATTTCCAGATCATGCGGCCGGGTTTTTTGTGGTTACCTTGTTTACTCTTTTAAGTACTGGATATTTTTTCGGCAGCCTCAGCCTGACTCCTGCCCTCTGCTTCTTTTTCCTTCCCCTTTTATGCTGGGTCAGTGAACTTCCTGTCGTCAATGTCTGGGGACCGCTCCAGCGAAATGGTTTACGAACCTTCGTCGTTTCGGTTCCTCTTCTCTTCTTGGTTTATCTGGCCAACAACCGGTTTGTGGAAGAACCGCCTGTGCCCGACAATGAGATAACTTCCAAGGAAGATCCGGAGAAGGAATTGGATCAGAATTTAATCGATGCCTACCGGGCGTATGAAGCCGAAATGGATTAACCCCATCCGAGATGCAGCCGTTGTCCATTGCTCAGGTCTGATCTGTAAGGTAAAATTCTAAATCTATAATCCTCACTGCCCTCCCGGGTTTTATTTCCTTTAATTGAACTTAATTTTATGCCTTTCCTG
>CAZPPD010000171.1:4882-9192 GCA_964588185.1 uncultured Alcaligenaceae bacterium
ACTGATATTAGCCGTTGCCTTCATTCAAACCAGATGGCCTGAACCGCCTTCCTGGCTTACCCCTTGGGGCAGTGCGGCAGTAACTCTATCTAGCGTCCTCTTGGTTTTTGTTTCCGCCGGATGGTTGGTAAGCCGGTTTCGTTCGCGACTGAAAAAATCCCCGGAGAACATTCGCAAACTGATGCGGCGATTTTCCCTGGTTCGGAAAATTCACCTCGTTGGATTGTTGGCGCTTTATTTCTTTATTCTGTACCAAATGGGTTGGGGGTGGACGGTAAAATACTGCTTCACCTATGGCCAGATAGTTGTGCCGGGAGCGGAGCTTTTTATCATCTTGCCTTTTCTTGCCGGTATTTTCCTTTCGTGGGCGCGGTTTTATGATGCGGAGATGGCGATCCATTCTATTTCCACCTCCGACTCCAAAGCGGAAATCATTAGCCGTTGGAAGTATGTTATGTTGCAAGCCAGACAGAGTCTTATCTTTGCTGTCCCTCCTTTTTTCTTGCTCTTTATTCTTCAGATTCTGTCCGTCATTTTTCCCCAGCTCCAGCAAGACCCCTTTGCCCTGCCCATTTTGTGCGGTGTTTTGCTGGCATTCCTGTTTATTGGCCAGCCGCTATTGCTACGTTGGATTCTTGGTTTAAAACCCCTGCCGGATGGACCTCTGCGTCAACGGCTCATTGATACTTCCCAGCGGCTATCCTTTCGCTACCGGGAGATTCTCCTTTGGGACACACATAATTCCATGGCTACGGCATTATTAGCGGGTCCCATGTGGTTTCTTCGTTTCGTGGTGCTTACCGACCGCTTGATTGATTCCATGGAGCCGGAAGAAATCGAGGCGGTCTTTGCTCATGAAGTGGGCCATGTCAAACACCGGCATATGGTTTTTTACCTAGTGTTTTTGCTTTCCAGTTTGCTGGCTTGGATCACCCTTTGGCATGTGTCCTTGAGCAATATATCTCCCGAGGGGATCAAGGCCTTTGTAGAAACCTATCTTCCGTGGCCGGGTTTTTGGCTGAGTAATGCGGAATGGTTTTTTATTTTGCCGCTCTTGCTGATCTTAATGGTTTATATCTTTTTGGTATTTGGCTTCATCTCTCGGCAATGCGAGCGCCAAGCGGATTTATACGCCTGTGTTTCGGTTTCCTGGAACGCCTTTATGTCCGCCCTGGATAAGGTAGCCTGGTTGAATGGGATCAACCCGCGCCGGCCGGGATTATTAGCTTCCTGGCGACATGGCACCATTCGCCAGCGGTTGGATTTCCTGGAAAAGGCTTGCTGCCTTCCCCAGTTTCGGCGGCGATTTCAGCAGGAGACTATCCTCTTGAAGTGGGGCGTATTGATTGCTTTGGGAGCTGGATTATTATTGTTGGGCCCGGAACAGGTGTGGGGAGTGATAGGAGAAATGTAACTCCATTCCTGAACAAGGTCGGCCTCGACTACTTCAAAATAGTGGATGGGAAAATCAAGCAAACCAATCTACCCGGATAATCGTCTTATTTATAATATTTTCCCCACCAACATGGGTTTCTATTAATGACAGCCGGGAATTGGGTAGCTTATACCAGAAAACGCTAACCAAAATAAACAAAACTTGTTGAGGGATAATCCTAATTTTGTTCGTCTGCCGGTTCTTCCCACCAAGGGCTGAGGCAACGTATCTTGTACAGGATTTTTTCCTTTTCGCTCCCGCTGGCGGTTGCTAACTTAGCCTTGAGCTTCCGCATTTTCTTTTTCCGACTGTAACGGCGACGAAGTTCAACTTTTCGCTCAACCATAATTAGTTATCTCCCAGCATTTGATGCGTTTTGTATATATCCAAAGATAAACTACCATCATATCCTTTTGATTGCGAATGCCAATAGGTACTGGAGCTATTCATGCGGAAACGACTGGTTTATTGCACATCCGGTTTTCTGGCAGGTTTGATCGCCGCATTTTACCTGGGCCATGTTCTCGGTGTCTGGGCCCAATTGGCCGAACGCCCGGGTAACTCCTTGAGCAATCCAATTGATTCTCCCAAAGATCTATCCGGGTTATCCATTAAAAATCCCCGGGTGCGGGTTATACACACCAAAGACCCCAACAAAAAGGGCGGATCCATGTATCTCCAGGAAGTGGATCCGTGGTTGGGATTCCAATGGGGCCGGAGTCTGACCCAGCGCAATTTTCGCGAGCGAGATGGGGTATATGGCGACCATGGGAAAATCGACGGTCCTCTGTTGGCGGATGGTGCAACCAAGATGATGGACCGCAGCCACACCAATTCCTGCGGTACTTGCCACAACAATCCGTATCGGGACGCCGGGGCTGGAATCACCATGGCTAAGAATGGCGGTACCGGCCGCAATACGCCGCATATGTTCGGCGGCGGGTTAATGGAAATGATCGGTCTGCAAACGCGGCTGCAGGCTCTCGCTATCGCCGATACCAATCGCGATGGGTGGATCAGCTTTCAAGAAGCAAAGGGGAAACGCTGTATCATTGAAAACATTCCCATGGGCATTCATGGAGAGCGTGTAGAAATCGATTATGGTCGCTTTGATGATGCCAATGGGGACGGCTTTCCAGATCTCAATCCCGCATTCTACCCCATTTTTGTGGATGAGAACGGCGAGCGCATTGCGTTTGCCCGCAATTTGAATTTCCCCAACGTGGCTGGATACACCTTTGAATTTCAAGTTTTCGGTTGGGGGAATCTGTATCTACCATTCCGCCCACCCATGCCCTCGACTTTGCGGGCTTTCCTTTCCAATCCGTTTGATATTCACTCCGGCTTGCAGGCTTGTGATCCAACCGCCACTACCTCTCCCAAGAAGGACGCCTGTGCCTTAGTCTCCAATGCCGGTGCCCAGCAATTTGTAACTTCCGCAGGCCGAGATCGCGGCGGCGTGAAAAATGCCAAGGGAATCAGCCTGGACGATCCGGACCGGGATGGTTTTTGTGAAGAAATCAGCCAAGGAGACCTGGATGTTTCCGAATGGTACTTGTTGAATCATCCCTCTCCGGCTTGGGAACGAATTACTCCCGATGTTAATGCCGGTCAAAAGATCTTCAACAAAATCGGTTGCACTTCTTGTCATGTGTCGGATTGGCATCTTTTCCCGCACAATCCTAAAGCCAAGGACTACACCAAGCGGTTTGACGGCGACCGCCGCTTTTTTGATCTGCTGGTATCCTGGAATGAAAAACATCATCGCTTGGAAGGAAAAGTGGTGATGTTGGCCGAGAAAAAAGGCACTCGCTGGATTCGGCACCGCAAAGATTATACGATCCGAGGAATTTTCAGCGATTTTAAATACCATGATCTCGGTCCGAAATTTCACCAAATGCAATATGACGGCACATTGGTTAAGAAATGGCGGACCTCTCCTCTTTGGGGTGTGGGAACGACGGCTCCTTATGGGCACGATGGAGCAAGTCTCACACTGGATGCGGTCATTCGCCGCCATGGCGGAGAAGCATTGGAGTCACAGAAGGCATACACGAATTTAAAATTCCGAGAACAGCAACAGGTCATCGCTTTTCTGCGAAGCTTGGTCCTTTACCAAACCGACCAGCTCCCTTGCGATATCGACGGCGACGGGAAGATTTCCGAGAATTTCATTGTCCAGGACCGCAACACGGGCATCGAACGCTTCAATCCGGAATGGCTGTTCAATATTCCCGGACAAATCGAAGGGCCCACCCGGAACGTCCAAGGCCAGCCTATCGTATCTCAGGCTTTAACCAATGTTCCCGAAGCCTATGGGTTGAATCTCCCCTATTTGGTGGACAGCGATGACGACGGTTTTCCGGATGTCGCCGACCTTGCCCCTAAAAAACAAGGGTTTAAAGATGGGGAACATTGAGGTGGTTAGCTAGAACCTTGTTCATCTGGTTCTTTGAAATGAACTTTGATCCAATTCAGTGCAGGTCAATACTATCGTGTGAGTCTGGGACGAACAAAACAAGCCCGGTTCTTGTACAATATCGCTAACAATGTATTGTTGGAGGAAGACTCCAGGTTTAAAGGTCACTTACTCTGCTAGCACCCGTCATCCCTTCTAAAAATTGGCATTTCGAAGAGTAATCGCTATTGTATTGAAAGAAATATTTTGAAGGAAACTCCAAGAAATCCAACTATAATTAAACTCTCTCCAAATTAAACCCAAACGTCGTCAGAGATGAGGTTCAGGAATGTTCAATATACGCTGTTTACTCCTTACCCTTTTTCTATTTCCACTGCCGATTCAATTAACAATGGATGGGATTAAAAATCAAAACGAAGTGGACTATTATAAATTGCTTCGCTACACAATCCCTGA
>CAZPPD010000172.1:0-9189 GCA_964588185.1 uncultured Alcaligenaceae bacterium
TCTCCGCGAGGGTTTAAACGAATATCATTAGGGTATTGATGCGCACTTTCAGAACTCGGAAACCACGGATCCATGCAACTACTAAAACATCTCACCGCCAATGGGGTCCTACAAGAACATGAACTTGCAGCCGTCCGCCAGGCTCAGTCCGAAGCCCAAGACAAACCCATTCACGACATCCTCCTGGAAAAATGTTTTGCCAAGGAAGAAGAAGTCCTCCCGGTCCTAGCAGAGTTCACCGGGATGGATTTGGTGGATTTGTCCGAGGCCGAGATTCATCCCGACACACTGAAAAATTTCCCTTCCCGAATCGTACACCGCAAAGCCCTGGTGCCTTTATCCCGGGAAAATGGAACCTTGGTAGTAGCCACTGCCAATCCCTTTGATGTGAATACCCTGGACGAACTGCAGACCCTTACCGGATTGAAAGTCCGCTCCGTCCTTGCCAGCCGCAAGGAAATCAATCGTCTGATCAAGAAACACTTCGGTGTAGGCGGCGAAACCGTCACCGCGATGGTTCAGGAACGCGGCGAGGAAGTGGAGCTTCTGGAAGAAGTCGAAACAGACGACAGCGAATTAGCTCGCCAGGCACAGGAAGCTTCGGTGGTCAAGCTAGTGAACGAAATCCTGATCGAGGCGGCCAACGAACGGGCCAGCGATATTCATATTGAGCCCCAAGCAACCGGCTTGCGGATTCGCTACCGCATTGATGGTATCTTAATGACCCAATCCCTGCCCCCGGAAATCAGCCGCTTTCAGGCAGCCATCATCAGCCGGATCAAGATTATGTCCCGGCTCAACATCGCCGAGAAAAGGCTCCCCCAGGACGGCCGCATCAAGATGCGGGTACAAAATCGGGAGATTGATGTCCGTGTTTCCATCATCCCCATGATCCATGGTGAAGGCGTGGTCCTTCGTCTTCTGGACAAAGGCCGAATGGTTTTCAACCTCGCCAATGTCGGTATGCTGCCGGACATTTACCACACCTTCAAAGCCCTGATCGATCGGCCCCACGGAATCGTTTTGGTGACCGGGCCAACGGGTTCCGGGAAGTCAACGACCCTTTACAGTGCCCTGAATGAGATCAAGGACGATGCCACCAAAATTGTCACTGTAGAGGACCCGGTTGAGTACCAACAGCCGGGGATCAGCCAGATCCAAGTTCATCCGAAAATCGGTTTGACTTTTGCCTCGTCGCTGCGAAGTATTCTTAGGCACGACCCCGACGTCATCCTCATTGGTGAAATGCGGGACCTGGAAACTGCCGAGAGCGCGAT
Source organism: uncultured Alcaligenaceae bacterium (assembly GCA_964588185.1). Classification (GTDB taxonomy): domain Bacteria; phylum Planctomycetota; class Planctomycetia; order Gemmatales; family Gemmataceae; genus CAZPPD01. Next base: position 1,278 of record CAZPPD010000172.1, read on the forward strand.
CCAGGCATCTCTGACCGGCCACTTGGTTTTTAGCACCCTCCACACCAATGACGCTCCCAGTGCTTTTACTCGCTTGATAGACATGGGAGTGGAATCCTTCCTGGTCGCGACCACCGTGGAAGGAGTGATGGCGCAGCGGTTGGTGCGAACGATCTGCCCCCACTGCAAAGAATCTTACCACCCCGATCATGCAGATCTCCCGATCGATTTCCCGGGAGTCACGGAGAAACATACACCGGATGAACTCTGGCACGGCAAAGGCTGCCGGGCTTGCCGCAACACGGGCTACCAAGGGCGAACCGGAATCCATGAGCTGCTGGTCACCGGGGAGAACATCCGGGACCTGGTCGTGGACCGAGTGAATGCTTCGGTCATCCGCCAGGAGGGGCTCAAGCAGGGGATGCTCACCCTTCGCCAGGATGGTTGGCGGAAGGTAAAAATGGGGATTACTACCATTGAGGAAGTGGCCAGGGTTACGGCGGGAGATGTAAGTTAAGGTTGGACGAACAAACGAACCTCCGAGTCCGTTTCCTAGCACGGATTGGGATCTTCGTCCAACCATGTTCCGCGCGGAACATCTTGCCCATACACACGAGGTTCCTCATGCCTGACTATCGTTACGAAGCAATCGCCGAGACCGGAATGAAAAACACCGGGACCTTGACGGCTTCGACGGAGCAAGAAGTAGTCTCAATGCTCGACGCCAAGGGCCTGTTCCCGGTCCGCATCGAAGCTGCCAAATCCAAGCAAAAAATCAACCTCGTCGCCGGTACCGTCAGTCCCCGGCAGATGGCAATCTTTTACTCCCAGTTAGCGGATTTGCTTCACGCCGGAGTACCCCTGCTCCGCGGTCTGGATATTCTCGAGCGGCAAAGCAGCGAGAAAAAACTGGGCCAGGTGTTGCGGGACGTCCGAGCCAAAGTGGCAGACGGGACCACCCTGGGCGATTCCATGAGTAAGCATCCGGAGGCATTTTCCGAGCTGGCGGTCAGCATGATCCGGGCCGGTCAGGAAGGCGGATTTCTCGAAGAAGTACTCCGCCGCATCGCTATCTTCACCGACCGCCAGCAAGAACTCAAAGGTAAGGTCATCGGGGCCATCGCCTACCCGGTGTTCTTGGCGGTGGTGATGGTCGTGGTCTTATTGGCGATGATTGTTTTTGTGGTTCCCCAATTTGAGCCGATGTTCCAAAAGTTGCTCGAAGATGGAGAACTCCCAATCCTGACCCAGGTCATCATCGGCCTAAGTCACCTCATCAAGAACTGGGGCTGGCTGATTATCCTGGGAATTATTGGAACCCTGTTCTTGTTCCGCCGTTGGACCTCCACGGATTCAGGCCGACTGAAAGTGGATTCCTTCAAGCTGAAATTCCCCATCGTCGGCAACATTTACTTGAACCTCTCGCTCTCTCGATTCACTCGTATCCTGGGAACCTTGTTGCAAAACGGCATTCCCCTGCTGCAAGCCCTCAAAATATCCAAGGACTCCACCGGCAATAAAGTTCTCACCAATGCCATCGATCAGGCGGCAACCAACGTCACCGAGGGAAATGCACTAGCGGAGCCCTTGAGAGAATGCACTTACATGCCACGCGATGTGGTCGAAATGGTAGCCGTTGGGGAGGAGAGCAACACTCTGGAAAGAGTCCTGTTGGATATCGCCACCTCTCTGGAAAACCGCACCAACCGCCAGTTGGAACTTTTCGTTCGCTTGTTGGAACCGGTGATGCTTTTGGTGATGGCCGTGCTGGTTTTTATTGTGGTGATGGGATTGCTGCTACCGGTCTTCAAGATGAGTAGTGCTGTTTAGAATAAAAGCCCCACCGTGAGAGAATGACGTTCCCGCTGAGCTCTCAAGCCCTGAAAGGGCGGCCCAGTCGAACTATTTGTTTCGCCGCTTCGGGTTGAGTTTTGTGCTTCGTATTTGGGAAAAAAATATGAGAAGTGAGGAACAATTCGGGGCGAGCAGATTCGAACTGCTGACTTCCTGCTCCCAAAGCAGGCGCGCTACCAAACTGCGCCACGCCCCGCTTGTTCGATTTGTAGTATACGAAACCAAGTCCGATTGGCAAAGCCCGCTACTGGGTGTCCCACTGGATTTTGGGTTGTAATCTAATTTTTGTTTAAAGCATGCTCGCCTGGATTCTCAGAGTAATTCAGAATGGCAGGGGCGAGCATCCACCCAAAAAGTTTGAGATCCCAAAATTCAATGGAACAAACGCCCCGCTACTTGGTCAATTTGAAAGAAGCAAAATAGCGATTGGTATCCGCAGAGGCTACCTGGGCCGGAGTACCCACGACCAACAATTGGTAGAGCCGATCCTCAATCACAAACAAGCGGAGCCGAAGATGCTTGTTCTGTTTGATTGAAATATACAATTCCACACCGGGAAAATTCCCCAATTCCAATTTCTGTTCTTTCTTGAGAACGCCCCGGATGGTTTTTAAGGCTTTGGTTTTTGCTTGTTTGAGGCGGTCATCTTCTCCGGATCTGGAAGCTGAAGATTTCCGCGGCTGCGAAAAACTAAAGTAAAACCCGCCCTTGCCCTTTGCCACCAGAGTAAGGCTGGTTACCTCAACTATTCCCTTTCGGGTTTTAATCTCCCGGGACTTCTTTTTCGGAACTCCGGGCAGCAAGATGGAAAACTCCTTGTCCGAAGGAACGAAGGGTTTCCAATCCATTACCTTGGGTTGAGCTAAAAGGCCGGGTGCCCATAAAAAAACGCCGGACAGACAGAATAACAATTTCATATCCAACCTCGCTGGCCGGATGTGGCAGATGGCATGTTAATGGTTCACTTAGGCAGCAACTCCATTGCTTCGCAGCCAATCTACCACCCGAGAAAAATCATCATTGGACTCAAAACGAAGGACGATTTGCCCTTTCTCTTTCCCCGTTAACTTGATGTCCACTTTCATTGCCAACCGTTGGCGGAGTTCATTTTCAATACCCAAAATATGAGGGGTCTTTTCAACCGGCGCACTTTTGGGGGATTTTTCCGGAGAGGGTTCATCTTTTTGCATTCGCAACAAGGCTTCCGCCGCCTTTACACTCAATCCCTGGCCGACTATTTGTTTGTAGAATTGAACCTGTTTTTGCGGATCCTTGATTCCCTTTAATATCTTCGCATGCCCCTCGCTAATCTGATTGACCCGAAGGGCATTCTGGACTTCCGGAGTTAGATCCAACAGATTGACCAGGTTGGTTATGGTTGAGCGAGCCAAACCCAAGCGCTGGGCCAGGTGTTCGTGGTTCATTTGAAAGCGGTCCATGTAATCCCGAAAGCTCAACGCTTTCTCAATGGGATTCAGGTCCGACCGTTGGATATTTTCAACCAACGCGGCTTCCAATGTTTGCTGATCGTCAAAATCGACGATGCGGGCAGGAATCGTCGCGAGCCCCAGTTCCTGGCTGGCGCGCAACCGCCGTTCTCCCGCCACCAATTGCATTTCATTTCCCACGCGGCGAACCACGATTGGTTGCAGAATGCCATGAGAACGAATGCTTTCGACTAACTCCCCCAACTCGTCGGGATCGATTTCCTTACGGGGTTGGAAGGGATTGTAAACAATCTGATCAACCGGCAACTCCATTTGCTCGGCCATTTGATCCTCCTCGGTCATGAATCCGAATCACAATTCCAGACGTGAAGTTGGAAGGATTCTTTGCCTCGACTCCATCCAAGATTTCATTGTACCATTTCTGCCAGCTGACAAACAATCGGGGATTTATTTGGGATTTAAGGGTGCCCGTTCGATTTTGGGATTCCTCAGGATATTCAAAGTACCATGCTCGCCACTACCATTCTGCTTCTCCGATTTTGCTTAAAGATAAATACTTTGAGAATCTAGGCGGGCATGCTTCAGACCATAGGTGGATCCCAAGCCCAAATTCAGAGGGACACCCGGAATTTAATTCCCACCACTGATATTGATGATGCCCCACAATTCCAAATGATATCCGATAAGAGAGGTAACTGAACTCGACCGAGTTTGGCTTTGGTGGCGGCCACTTTCCGGCGATTTCAGCTACCCCAATTACCATGGGGAGTTTATTTATCTGAGTTTAGCAGCGTAAATCAGTGGCTAATCCACAATTCGAGATTCCTCTTTTTTTCTTCCCCGAATGTTCGTTAATATCTCCCTTGTTGCAGGACGGAACCTTGCAACAACGACACCTCTTTAGGGCCGGTGGAGAGAAGGATTTGATGACAGGACTCATCAAACAATCAGAAGGATTCTTATTGATTTCCCACCCTAGCAGATTACCCCACAGGATAGTTTCCCCTCTGATGGTTCCAGTTGGATGGTCGCAGTAGCGAATGAGGAAATGCTCGTTCGCGCCGGTTAGCAGATCATCTAACCCGGTGGATCTTATTGTTCCCTCTCGCAGGGCTGAGATTCGCATTTCAAATCCTCACTGGTTTATGGTGAAGGGTGAAAGAGGCATCACCCGTTACGGTTTTCTTCTCAAATCAGGAACAGAGTAAAAATGAATCGAGCCCCCATTATGTTCCGGGTCGATGCGACCCCCCGTACCGGATACGAAAATTTAGCCAGGTGTTTAACCTTTGCCGCGGCTTTGCAACGCCGCCGGCGACCAACTTATTTTCTCTCCCGTCTGGAGCCCGGTTCTCTTGGTTTGGGAATTAAACGCGGGGGCAATGAATGGCTGGACGCCGATAGTACAGTCGGAACCGAAGAGGACCTGTCGGAAACCATTCAGGAAATTCGCCGCCTCAAACCCTCCGCCGTCATTGTCGATAGCAGCGAAGCCGATGAGCAATATTTGGCCGCGATTCAAAACACCGGAGTCTTATTACTCTCCATCGACCATCACGCCGCCATTCGCATCCCATCCGATATTCTGGTAAATCCACTCCTCGGCCCGGACAAAGAAACTTACGAATTCCACGACAATACCCAAATCCTCATGGGTCCGCGCTACACATTAGTCCGGCCGGAAGTTCGCCGCTGTCGTGCCAGCCGGTCTCAAGAGCCGGCATTGATTCAACCGGCAAATGGGAAATCCACTCAGGGACAATTCCGGGTAATGGTTTCGTTGGGTGAGGATGATCCCAACCGGCAATCCATTGAACTAGCCCGGTTGCTATTAAATGTCCCAAGGATTGCCAAAGTGGATGTGGCCGTTCGGTCCTACCACCCCGATTTGGAACAGCTACAAGTAATGGCCGAGGCTAACCCTGAACGCTTGGAAGTAGCCGTGGATCTCCCGGAAATTACTGCCCGCATTGTTCGCTGTCATTTCGCCGTCACCAGCGGCAGCGGCTGGTCGATGGAGCTGGCATCCGTAGGTGTGCCTCAGCTGGTTATTGTGCAATCCGAATCGTACTGGCCTACAGCCCAGCGTTTGGAAGAAGAAGGTTGTGTTACCTGCCTCGGCTGGCACGAGAGCACTTCCGCTGGAACCATTCGCAATGCAATCCAAAATCTCCTGACCGATCCTTTGGAACGCCAAGCGATGAGTCGCTGCGGCCGGCTGTTAATTGATGGCCGGGGGCCGGATCGTTTAGTGACGGCATTGGAGGTAATGCTTCATCCTACGCGGCTGGTTGGATTCCGAACGGCAGCCTAAGGAAGAAGTGAAATCGCGGATAGATTTTGCTTTAATAGATTATCTTAAGCCACCATGATACTAATGGTGGCTTTATTCGTTAACATCCCTCCAGTTAAAGATCATGGACAAAAACGACATCGCTGCAATTCTGGATGAGATCGGAACCCTTTTGGAGATCAAAGGCGAACATTCCTTTCGCTGTAATGCCTACCATGGTGCTGCTCGGGCACTAGGGAATCTCGAACGCAATCTCGACGACCTCCTCAAGGAAGGAACCCTGGCAAAAGTCCAAGGGATCGGCAAATCGATGGTGGAGAAAATCACCACCTTGGCCAAGACCGGGAAACTCGACTATTACGAAGAGCTCAAAAAGGAGACCCCGCCCGATTTGCTAATCATGCTGAAAATCCCAGGAATGGGACCCAAGAAGATCAAGGTCTTATACGAAGACTTAAAGATCGACACCCTCCCCAAGTTAAAGGAAGCTTGCCAAAACGACCGCATCGCCGAACTAAAAGGCTTCGGAGCCAAGACGCAACAAAAGATTCTCGACGGCCTCGAGTATCTTGGGAAAATCGGCAATCGCGTTCGCCTGGATCAGGCTTTGGCCATAGGCGAAATCTTGTTGGAACATTTGAAGAAATGCCCCGGGGTCATTCGGATGGAAATTTGCGGCAGCCTTCGCCGTCGCCGAGAAACCGCCAAGGATATAGATATCCTGGTGAGTTCCGACGACCCGGATCCCATTATGGAAGCGTTCACTTCGAATCCAGTGGTGATTCAAGTAGTTGCTCATGGGGAAACCAAATCGAGTGTTGTGGTGGCTCACGGAGAAGGCCAAGAACGCGTCATCATGAACGCGGACTTGCGCGTTGTCGAAGATAAACATTATCCTTTCGCCTTGCATTATTTCACGGGAAGCAAAGAACACAACGTCGCCATCCGGGCGCGGGCTCAGGACTACGGATTGAAGCTCAACGAATATGAGTTGGTAGGCACCGGAAATAAGAAGAGCATCGCCTGCAAAGAAGAAGCAGATATTTTTCGAGCTTTGGACCTCGATTATATCCCCCCGGAGCTTCGGGAAAATACCGGCGAAATTGCTTCCGCCGCTCACAGGGCGCTTCCTGATTTACTCCAATACGAATCCATTCAAGGGGTCTTTCACAACCACACCACCTATAGTGATGGCGGAGCAACGCTGGAAGAGATGGCTCAAGCGGCCAAGAAATTAGGATTCAAGTATTTGGGAATCGCCGACCATTCCCAATCCCTAACCGTTGCCAATGGTCTGACCCCCGAACGAGTCAAGCAACAACACCAAGAAATCGATGCCCTGAACAAAAAACTCAAGGGCATCCATCTGTTCAAAGGAATTGAATGCGACATCCTCCCGGATGGCAGTTTGGATTTTTCCGACGAGGTTCTGAAGACCTTTAATTATGTGGTGGCCAGCGTGCATATGCATTTCAATCAAACCGAAGAGGAGATGACCAAGCGGATTATCAAGGCGATTAGCAATCCCTATGTGACCATGCTCGGCCATGCGACTGGCCGCCTGATACTGCGGCGGGATGGATATAAGGTGAACTTGGATGAGATCCTGCAAGCGGCCGCAAAAAACAATACCCTGATCGAAATCAATGCCCAACCGCAGCGGCTGGACTTGGACTGGATTCATTGCAAACGGGCCAAGTCCCTAGGAGTCCAGTTAGTAATCAACCCGGATGCCCATTCAACCGAAGAATTGGCCCTGACCCGCTTTGGTGTTTTCGTAGCGCAGCGAGGATGGCTGGAGAAGAAGAATGTATTTAATACGAAGGGGCTTGCGGAAGTGAAGAAGGTTTTGGCTGCTGCGAAGTGATATTTTTTCTATTATTAACTTCACCCAGGCTGGAAGTTTGTCGACGGCAAAAGAGACTTAGCCAGTCTTGATGGTACTTTTAAACAAATACTTTGTGCCGGCATCATATTTCTTGGACATGTCGCGGCTGCTGTAATCGAAACTACCCTTTGGTAATTGTCTCGTCCAGGTTCAGTAACACCGTTGCCACTTGGAACCAAGATGCTAACTCCACTTGGTTTTCCTTACGGTATTGAGGTGCAATCTGTAACAGCCGAGTAGCATCGGTTGGTGATTTTTGATAACGGCGGTGAGCGCGGCGGTAGATATTTTCCAGCACATCCAACTCCCGGTCACTCGGTTCCCGAGCCAAGCAAAGCCGAAAGCCGTAGGTAAGACGGTCCCGCAGGTCCGCTTTGGAAAGATCATTCCGCATCCGTTGTCCCAAAGCTATGGCAGCTTCCACAAAAACCGGATCATTCATCAAGGTTA
>CAZPPD010000173.1:0-1872 GCA_964588185.1 uncultured Alcaligenaceae bacterium
TGCAAGAAGAACCAGCGCCAAAACAAAAACGAAAGAATAAATAATTCGCGCGGAGAGTTTCATGAGGTCTTCCATGTTTGACTGGTAACCAATGTTCTGTGAGAGGAAAATCCTGAATTGGAATCCAGGTTTTTCTATAATATCAGTCCCAGGCTTGTTTAAATATTAACCCTACTGAGAATACCATGCGAGTCAAATTAGATTACGGCCGAACCGGATTGGAAGTTGAATTGCCGGACGACAATATTGTGGGGCCCTTGGCTATCAAAAAAGCCACTCCCATTGAGGACCCCGCCGGCGAACTGGAGAAAACTTTGGCCCAGCCAATCGATACTCCCCCGCTTGCCGAAATTGCTCGCGGCCGCAAAGATGCCTGCATTCTGATTTGTGACATTACTCGGCCGGTCCCCAACAAGATGATCCTGCCGCCGCTGTTGAAGATCCTGGAGGAATCGGGAATTCCCAGAGATAAAATCCTGATCCTGGTTGCCACCGGACTTCATCGCCCCAACGAAGGGGAGGAGTTGGTAGAAATGGTCGGGCAGGATATCTTTGACAACTACCGCATTGAAAATCATCACGGCAAAGTCCTGGAAGAACATGATTTTCTCGGAACAACGCCGCGCGGAGTTCCGGTTTACCTCGACAGCCGCTATGTGCAAGCCGATCTGAAGATTACCACCGGGTTGATCGAACCCCATTTGATGGCCGGGTATAGTGGCGGCCGCAAAGTTATCTGCCCCGGAATAGCTGGATTGGAAACCGTCAAGGTTTGGCATGGACCTCAGTTTCTGGAACACCCCAAAGCCGATTGCGGCTTTCTCGAAGGCAATCCCGTACACGAAGAAAACACCCATATCGCCTTGATGGCGGGTTGCGATTTCATCGTCAACGTTTGCCTGGACGAAAATCGTTATATCACCTGGGTCGGTGCCGGGGACATGATCAAGGCCTGGGAAACCGGAGTTCGCTTTATCGAAGACATTGTGCGGGTCCCTGTTCCCGAACCGGTGGATGTGGTCGTGACCAGTTCTGCGGGCTATCCTCTTGATACCACCTATTACCAGTGCATCAAAGGCATGACCGGAGCCTTGCCGATTGTCAAACAAGGCGGAACCATCATCCTTGCTGCCAGCCTGAGTGAAGGTCTTGGCAGCCCGGAATTCCAGAGCCTGATGAAGGATAACCCCAACCTGAAGATCTTCAAAGAACGGATTATGGGCAAGGATTACTTCGTCATGGACCAGTGGCAACTCGAAGAACTCGCCAAAGTCGTAGAACGCTGCAAGGTTAAAGTAATAAGCGATGGGATTCCTGCAGATACTTTGCAAGAATGTTTTGTTGATACTGCCGAGACAGTGGAAATGGCGGTGGAGGATTGCATGGCCGAATATGGTCCGGAAGCCAAGATAGCGGTCATTCCAAAGGGGCCTTATGTGCTTCCCTTTGTCGGCAACATTCAGTAAGGCCGAAAAAGAGTTGGTGCAATGCATTTGGCTTTCTTTAATTTAAGGAGTTCGCAATGATGCCGCGACAAATTCTTTTCTGGTCTATTCTTTTCCCTCTGGTTTTTGCCAATTCAAAAATTGCCGATTCTCAGATCCGGAATAAGAGATTTGAGGACCAAAAATGGCACAAAGAATATGTAAAAGCCCGAAAAGAGGCGTTGAAAATTGCTGGGACTTGGCAAGCGGTAGAAGGGAAGTGGCAAGGAAAAGTCCTTAATCCCGGCCATTTCAAACAATGCAGGCTTTGGATTCAAGCGCCGCCCAAAGATCCATCGGCCCAATTCGGCGGAGGGACTGGTCCAAGTTTTACCCTTCAATTCCCCAAAAAGACGGTTGATTTCGTATGGGAATCCGATAACGCTCC
>CAZPPD010000173.1:1882-9187 GCA_964588185.1 uncultured Alcaligenaceae bacterium
ACAAGACCTTGAGTAAATACGGTATCTCCTTGAACTCGTAGAAAAACCCCAATCATATCTCCATCTACAAACAATTTGGGGCTAAACTCCTGAGTTACAATGGAGTTTATAAGCTGAATAAGGATACCCTAACCCTTCGACTAGACTTAGACCGCTTTGCCAAATTTCCCAAGAATTTTGAATCCCCACGAAATTCAAAGGCTTTCCTGGTGACGATGAAGCGGGTGCAACGGCCTTAAATCCTCTAAGGGTATTTAACCATTCCCAAAAACAGCTAATGATTCCGGAGAATTTTCGGACTCATTAGCTGGCCTCATAAAAAAAATCCATTTCTGCGCGCGCTGCCTTCTTAGCACCTCGTTCTTTTGGTTGAGAATCAAGAATCAATCTTGATCCCATCTGCCAATTTCACCTTTCCCACTAGGAGGCAACAATGAAGTTACTTAGATATGAACGGAAACGAACCCGAGTTTCCTTGTCCCTGGAAATATTAGAAGACCGGGTGGTACTCAACTCTGACTTTTATACCATCGACGGCACCGGCAACAATGAGGAAAACCCCGAGGTGGGAAGTACCGATACGCAATTAATCCGCCTGGTAACTGAGGACTATGCAGACGGCATTTCCGAGCCCGCGGGAGAAGACCGCCCGAGTACTCGGGAGATAAGTAACATTGTTGTCGATCAAGACGAATCCATCACTAATGACCGCTACCTCACCGACTTGACTTGGTTGTTTGGCCAATTCATAGACCATGATCTGGATCTGACTGAGGGCGCTGATCCTGCGGAGCCGTTTAACATCAGTGTACCGGCTGGCGATGAATACTTTGATCCCTTTAACACCGGAACTCAGGAAATAAGTTTGAATCGGTCTGCCTACGATACGGAGACAGGGGAAACCGACGCCCGGCAGCAGATCAACGAAATCACCGCTTGGCTGGATGGGTCGGTAATCTACGGTTCGGATGAGGAACGAGCGAATGCACTACGGACGGGAGTAAATGGCTTGTTGGAGGTTAGCGCCGGCGATCTGCTGCCCTTCAATGACGAGGGATTGGCAAACGCCAACATCGGATTACCGGAAGAATCTCTGTTCCTGGCCGGCGATGTGCGTGCCAATGAAAATGCGGCTTTGACGGCAATGCATACCGTCTGGGTTCGCGAACATAACTACTGGGCCGAACAAATATTTGCCGATGACCCAACCCTGACTGACGATGAAATCTATGAACAAGCTCGGGCCATCGGCATCGCTGAATTACAAGCGATTACTTATAACGAGTTCCTTCCGGCCTTGCTGGGCGAAGGTGCTATTAAACCTTACAGCGGTTACGATCCGGATGTTGACCCAAGCATCGCCAACATTTTCTCCACCGCTTCTTATCGATTTGGCCACAGCATGCTGTCCTCGGAGTTGTTGCGACTCAACAATGATGGCACGGTGATCGAGGAGGGCAACCTGCCTTTGCAAGAAGCCTTCTTTGCTCCGGATGAGATCCTCGACAATGGCATCGACTCCATCCTCTTAGGTGCTGCAACTCAAAAGGCCCAGGAAATCGATCCATTCATAGTCGACGATGTCCGTAACTTCCTCTTCGGTCCTCCGGGAGCAGGTGGATTTGATTTGGCTTCCCTGAATATTCAACGCGGCCGAGATCATGGTTTGCCGAGCTATAACGAAGCTCGAGTAGAGCTGGGATTAGATCCGGTGGAATCCTTCGCGGATATTTCCTCCGACCTGGAAATCCAGGCTCGGTTGGAGGAGGCCTATGGGACTGTCGATAACATCGACCTTTGGGTGGGAGCCCTTGCCGAAGATCATGTCCATGATGCCAGCATGGGTGAGTTGAACTATACGGTTTTGGTCGACCAGTTTACTCGCATTCGTGATGGCGATCGCTTCTGGTACGAGAACATTTACGAAGGAGAACAACTCGAGCAGTTCCAAAATACCACCCTAGCTGATGTGTTGGAACGAAACACGGACCTGGAACTCAGGGATAATGTGTTCTTCTCCGAATCCGTTCTGTACTACAAAGGGGACACAGGTGAGTCGGTGGATGTAACTTTGAATTCGGACAACGGCACCATTCAAGTGGTCGACAATGAATCCGGCGAAATCCTCACCTCCGGATCGGCAGACACCATCGAGCAAGTTCAGATCGTAGGTCAAAATCGAATCGATGATCGCTTCACAGTTGAACTCACACCCGCCATCAATGACCTCGAAGGGGGAGTGAACGTCCATGGCGGTGAGCGGGACCGAGATTTGTTAGTGGTGCAGGGAACACCTCAAAATGACCAATTCACCTTAAGCCGGAATGAAGTTCAAGCAAATGGCCTGACGATCGTTCATTCCGCCTTCAATCGTCTGCACATTCAAGCAGGTCTCGGAGATGACACCATCCAAGTTCTCCGCAAGTATCGATTACAAACCTTGGTTCAAGGTGGAGAAGGAGACGACACACTCATTGGCGGCAATAAAAATACACGCTTCGAAGGTGGTCCTGGGCAAGATCAGGTTGTTGACAGGAGTGACAATGGACCAAGCGGAGGTCCCGGAGACCATCGTGGTCACCATCACTCCCCTGGATGGGAACCACAGGGACCTGGTCCCCAGGGCCGCCCTTCAGATAATGGTCCTACTGGACTTCAGAACCAAGGACCTCAGAATCAGGGATCTAATGGAGATCAACAGCAAGCCATAGGTGCCCTCGATTTTATTTTCAGCCAACAAAGAAATAGAAGTCGGAGAGGTTAAGAAGGAAGGATAACCTTTTTCAGGATAAGAAAAACCCAGGGGCACCTATGTGCTCCCTGGGGTTATCACATCACTAGGTGGGGAAAAGATCCTACTTCACCCGCAACATGAAACTCTGGGAGTGACTATTAAACTCCGGTGCATACATACACTGGATTTCTGCCATCCCGGTTTGATACCGGCCGCGATGGACGACACGGGTGGAATATTCAAAGACATATACCCCTTTTGGCAGGTAGTCGATGAAGAAGTGGCTGGCAGTATCTCGCGTTGAGGTATAGTAGGCTAAACCATCTTGATAGCGATAACGGGACAGTACATTCACCGGCTCGGTTCCACTACCGCGCTGGTCTTTGAGGTGCACGTACTCCATGTCGCGGTCAACGCGAAGTTCAATTCGTACCACCAACTCGTCGCCTACTTGGAGCTTTCCTCCTTGAACCGGCTGAAGGACCGGGCCTTTCTTGGTGTACACTTTCGTGTAGAGTTCCTTCTTCAGTTTCAGGGGCGTGCCTTTGTAGGCGGTCACTTTGCTGGCATCTTCCATGTATTGCCAATTAACAGAACCCCAACTCAAACCTTCATCGGTCTTTTTCACCGTGATGGCACCCATCTCCGGTTTGATTTCTTGAGGTTGGAAACGCTTCTCATAGTAGCCGGTACCTGCTTCAACATTCTTTGGTTCGATCTTCTGATCCCCCAAGGTAACTTCGATGAGGAGGTCGGACACTAGCGGGTTCGGACCGCGAAGCAACAAGGCATACACCGCATCGGCAGTTGCTTTGGTAGTCTTCCAATCCTGAGTCCGTTTTTGGTTCAGCAACCAAACCTTACACTCTTCGACTGCCTCAGCATCATTCATCACCTCATCGAAAGCTTCAATCATGACGGCTTGGGTTTCGATCGGGGCTTGGAACCACCACCAGGACATTTCCAGGTCTCGCCAGAAGCGTCCCAGTTCCGGATCAGTTACCGAGCGTTCCTTGATGGACCGCATGATCCCTTTGGCTGTTTTGACATCATCAAAGCGATTCAAAGCCAAGGCGAGGTGACCTTGCGATTGGCGGTTGTTTAATTTCAACCAATGCTCCCGAGATTGCCCGAGGAAGTAGTCGACAGCCTCTTTGGAACCTTGCGGGATTGGTCGATCTTGCAGGAAGAAACTACGGCCGTACAGATAAAGGGCGATAGTAGGCGTGAGGTTGTTTTTATCTTTCCGGCCGTCACGAACAATATCCCGATATACCCGATTCACCCAGCCATCCAAACGGTTCAAGGCCAGCACCGGTGCGGTCGTATCGACCTTTACGCCTAAATGGCGCAGGCGGCCAAAACCGGTAGTAATGTACAAGGTGATATAGTCATTAGCAGGCCCTCCTGGGAACCAAGGCCAAGCTCCATCCGGACGCTGTAGTTGGGAAACGCGCTGGACAAGACGAGCGGTTTCATTATTTAGGCGATTGTTATCGAACAGAATCCCGACATTCTTGCGTGCCTGCGTCTCGTTTTGAGCCTGGGCAAGCCAAGGCGTTTCTGACAACATCACCGCTCGCAGCTCATCATTCTTTTCCATCGGACTGAGCAGCGCCTTGGTGCCTTTCCACTGGTCGAAAACCTTGCGGATCTTGGGATCCGAATTGGCGATGTGATGGGCAAAGGAATTCGCATAGAGCCGGTTAAAGGTTTGCTCCGTACACTCATGAGGATATTCCATCAGGTAAGGCAATGCCATGACGGCATACCAACTCGGATGAGATACCGCCTGAACGATGAGTCGCTTGTGTTCCAGAGTGTCGGACTTATTGGAATTCTTTAGGCGTTTAAAGTTGAAAATCTTGGTTTTCGGTCCTCGTACCCAGAAAGGCAAAGACTCGGTCACGAAGATCCTGCGCGACAAAACCGGCAGGTAACCTTCCTCACCATCCATCAACTTGCCGGAACTACCGACTGCCTTGTAGCTAAGGAAGCCCATACCATCGGGCACATCGATTCGCCAGGCGTAACTACGGGATTCCTTGGCCGGCACCTTAAAGGTTTTATCGGAATCCGTGTTGCCCAGTGCGACATCGACGGAGTTGCCGGTGCGGGCTTCGGCGAAGGTTAATCGCACCTTACCTTCTTGCTCCTTGTCCGAGCGGTTCGTAACCTTGACCGTGAATTCCAGCACATCCCCTTCGCGCACAAAACGCGGTGGGTTTGGCTGCACCATCAGGTCGCGACTGGTGACAACCGAATCCTGCAAGAAGCCGCTTCGCAGTTCCTTGTCATGGACAAAGCCCATGAATTTCCACTGGGTCAAGGCTTCGGGCATGGTGAACTGCATCACGACTTCCCCATTTTTGTTCGACAACAGTTTGGGGAAGAAAAAGGCAGTTTCATCCAGGTTCTTGCGAGCAGAGACATTGTCCAGGTTAGGACCATCTTTGGGCTGTCCTCCGGGACCATCCGTCGGGGGAATACCCAGTGATTGCTGATCTCTTTTTTTTGCACTTCCTTGACCATCTCGGAGTTGATTGGCCCTATCCGCTTCTTCTCCGGGTGCCCTGGCCGTCTGTAGCTGTGCATTCCTCATCCGAGCATTTTCGGTAAATCCGCCGCGCCCGCCAAAGTAGCCGTATCCCCACAAGTTGGCGATGATACTGGACGGGAAGGAGCGATAGGTCCAGTTGACGGTCTTTCGATTGTTTGGCCAGTTTCCATGGAGATGCTGAAGACTTTGGATGTTGTTTTCAAAGGCGGAAATCAGATTGGAATGCTCCTGGCGGAAGACGGAGAACTTTTGCATCCAATTATGCGGCAAGTAGGCGTCGAGGGACTCATCATAAAGGGTAGCCACCATCTCCGCGACTGCCTTTTGGGCATCCGGGCCGGTGATGACAGCTGTCCAGGTTTCTTTCTGGCCAGGTTCCAGTTTGGAAACAAAGCGTCCCCAGCTAACCTTCAGATCCTTGTTGGTCCACGGCACGCTGATTCGACGAGAGTTAAGGTATCCCCGATTCTCCCGAACCATAGTAACTCGCAGCGTAAACCCACCGCGCATGGCTTCGGTGACCGCCTGCTTAATGGACACCTGCGTTTGATTGGCGGGGGTCCAATAGCTCTGTAAGATTTTCTTTCGGTGTTCCACCTCAATGAAGGCACGACCCTTGTTATAACCCGTGCCCCAAAGAGCGGAGAACTCTTCTCCAGGTTGCAAAGACCATTCAGGAGCAGCAACCAGGCTGGGGATTTTTGTGTTCAAGCTTCCGGCATCCGGGTCCAAAACCTGCAACGGTAGCTGAGCAGTAACTTTCTTGCCAAAGCGATCCTGAGTTTCCAACATTGCCCGGAAGGGTCCTGCTTTCAACTTGACTGCTAAGGTTGCCTGACCTTTCTCATCCGTCGTCAATCCTTTTTCGAAGACTACTTTGTCAAGTTCCCAGGAATTGGGATTGGAAAGGTCCGGTTGCGGCTTATGATTGTGTCCACCCCTGCCGGTGGGGAAAGGATGATGAGGTTGATAATTGGAAAGTTTGCCTCGGTGGACCTTATCCGGTTGTTGGAGGCTGTATACCTTCACTACAACATCGGCTTTCTGGCCCACACCATCCAGCGTAGTCGTGCTAATGTCAACCTTTACCTCTTTGTCATCTGTCTGCCATTCGTCGGCTGTCATCGCCGACTTTAACGCGGTGTAGCCAACATTGACACTGGTATTCGCAGAACGGGTTTCGCCGGTGTTGTCGGTGACATCGGCATAGATCTGGTAATGGAAAGTGGGTTCATCCTGTTCCGAAACCGAGAGGTCCGGAAGTGCCACAAAATTGATTTTAAAGGTGCCGTCTACTTCTGTAGTCCCGAACCCGTTAGCAATTTCCTGACTGTTATTATTTTGCGGCCGCCACCAGTAGCACCACCGCCACCAGATGGGATAGCGAATCTGGCGAACCACGCGGAATCGCACTTTGCCGCCATCCACCGGGGCTCCTGTGTAAGCTGTCGCTTTGCCTGTCACTTCAACCGGTGAGTTCAGCTTAGGGGCTTTCTCCGGCTTGTTGAGTACAACTTTGAATTTCGGCCGCTTATACTCTTCCACATTAAAGGAGGTCGACCCATGCGGAGCACCGATAACCCGGATGCTCATTTGTCCGGTTACTGTGCCCATTGGGGCATTGAAGCTGCCGCTGAAAGAACCGTTTTCATTGGTCCGGAACTTAGCGCGGCTTACCTCCTTGTTATTGCGGTCGAAAAAACCGACCGTGAGATCCCGGTTGGCGATGACACCATAATTGTTGGTTAGCTGATTGTATTGATAAGCGATGCCTTGGAACTGAACGGTTTGGCCGGGGCGATACAAAGACCGATCCGTAAAAAATACGGTACTTTCATGCCCGTAGTTCCTGTTGTAACTATAGGAGGAATAATCGCGGCCACTTCCGAGGACTTGAACCTTATAGGTAGCAACAAGGAGGTATCAACGCTTGTTAAAGGTAGGGAATTTGAACAAACCTTTATGATCCGTATATGTAGGTTCGACGGGGACTCGAGACCGATTGCGTTAA
>CAZPPD010000174.1:0-9155 GCA_964588185.1 uncultured Alcaligenaceae bacterium
GCTGAAAATCTCCAGTTGAAAATCAGGTGAGAAGAATAACATGACGCATAACAGATATTTTTTACCATTGGCGGTTTTACTAATCTCGTTAATCCTTCCTAATTGGACAGGGGCACAACGTCTCAAGCCCGAGGCAGAAGCCGCCAAGGCAGTTCCCAAGGAATGGCGGAACATCAAGCATCTGCCCCGAGGTTTTCCGAAGGACTTTCAGCCGAAAATTGCGGCCAATGCTCCCGATGGTCAAGGCGGGTTTGTTGAATTCGATAAACGACCCAGCGCCGAGAAGCTGGCCGATCTCCGCAAGCGAGCAGAAAAAGGTTATTTGCTCGATTATTATTTCCTTCCACGTGAGGAGAGGTACCGAAAAGGTCCGGGCTTAACCGGAGATGAACTCCTCCGAGATATCCGGAGCGGCAAATTCCCTCAAGATTGCAAGCATGTCAACTTTATCTATGGGTTTTATGTCGAGAATGTCCGGCGGTACTACATTCTCTATCGGGTAAGCGGAGATTCCTACTATGCGGATCAGATCGTAAAATATGCGGAAGGCATGCAATGGTTTCTTGATCATCGACCTGAGCAAGTGATTCCAGCGGAACGCCGCAACTCGCCCCTTGCAAATCCTATGGCGGAAATTCCGCATGAACCTGCTGCCATGGCCAATTTCTTTCCTCATGCCAATGCAGCGAGGCTGCTCCTTGAGGAGGCGAAGAAACAAAAGGCAAAGGGAGGCGATCCACGAGTGAAGAAGGCGAAGGCATTCCTTACCATCGCTACAAAATGGATGGATTCGCAGATCAACGGGCCTTTTCCCAAAACTTATGATCGACCAAGAGGGAACAAACCGGCTCCTACCTTCGAGGCGGGTAAAACTACGATGGAGCTTGTCCGGAAATATCACCTACCGAGACGAGCGGCTTTTGTTATTGAGTATACGCCTTGGAATCAGACCTTCTTCTATTTTGCAACGCTGGCAGCAACTGCCCGAGCATTGAAGGACTTGGGGGTAATCGAGAAAACCGACCGTTATGATGAGCAAGCCGAGCTATACACCCGAATCTGCCGTGTGGCCATGACGATATTCCAGCGGGAAAGTGACTGCGTGATAAACGACGGCAAACCGTACCTCTTTCATCGCCATACACCTCTGCGTGACGGCAAGAATAGATTTCTCCTCGGCCATCCGATGTTTGGTGCGGAGGATACAGCCCACAGCCAGAGTGGAGCACTGAATTTACCCTACCTGTGGGAGGCAGGACCGGAATTTGGCTGTACGGATGCGTTGCTAACCGGTTATGCCAATGCAATGCTCTACACCCTGGAAGACCCAACGACAAAAAACCGTCGCGGGAAACCCTGGCCGCGAGCTCATATAAATTCCCCGTGGTATCTGGCAGCTACCGGGCGAAAAGATCGACCCGCTCCGCGCTTAGGAGAGCGATATTATGCTCTGCTACCTTTTACACCGAAGCTGATCGTGGCGAATCGGCGCTATAGTCGCAGGGATCGGGGACGGGCTAATTTACCGGAGTTGCTGATGCTTTATGGCGGGCATATTTATCGCCGAGCTACGGCAAGGAGAAATGAGAAGTGAAGCTTGGAGTTTCCATCCTTTCGGGAATTGGAACAGAAAAATCCCTCCTTCCAACGAGAAAGAACGCAAAAACTGTTTTAATCCGTTAATTACGTCCAAAATCTCCATTATTTCGAAAAATAATTCTTTCACAATTCGACGCAGATTAACTCTCCGGGTTATGTTTTTTAAACAAGCTGATAAAGCCCCCAAGTGATCAGCTTGACTTTGAGCGGTACTCTAGCTGGTGGTGGCGGAAAAGGGTCAGATACCTTTTGTACAAAGCACCCGAATGGCCGTTCCGGCACAAGGTACCTAACCCCTTTTCCCCTACACCAGCTTGAGTACCGCTCCAGAAGTCATATCTTCCCGGCAGCCGAGAACAATTATTGGAGATTTATTATGTATACTTTAATGCTGGCTACTGCCTTGACGACCAGCGCGGACAGCCCGGAATTCTTATTTCACCATAAGAAACAAAACCATTGCCATCAGCAACACCATAGTCACCATCGCAAACTATTCTTCCGTCCAAAGCGCGACCATGGTCATCATCACCATCACCATGGTCAGGGAGATTGCCATGGTGGACACCATCACCACACGAAAAAACGCCATTTCTTCGGTTTGTTCAAACGGATGTTTGCCAAGAAACATCGCCGCGGGCATCACCACCATCACCATCAGGGTCACGGCTGTAATGGCAGCTACCATTATGGACACGGCGACCATCATCACCACCATCAGGCGTTTAATTATGTCTTTGACGATTCCGTGCAAATCGTTTCTATCGATGATGTCTCTGAACCGCAGGTGGCAGAAAATAATTCCCCTGAACCACAGACGGCACTCCCGGTTTCCTCGCGAAAAGAAGTCCCTGCCAATGCGGCTCGAATTACGGTCAACTTGAACCCCAAAGCCCGTTTGTTTGTGGATGGAGTGCTCTGCCCGTTGACATCTTCTCAACGGTCTTTCACCACACCGGAATTACAACCGGGGCAAAAGTACTTCTATACTTTGCGAGTGGAACTCAATACCGACGGTCAACCGCGAACAGAAACCCGGCAGGTGGTCGTTACTCCCGGCCAGGATTTGGAAGTGGACTTCCATCGATTCGCCACCCGGTTGGCGGCCTTTTAGAGGATAATTGACCTGTCTCACTCATAGGTCGGGCCTCCCAGCCCGACCTAATTTGCCCATGAGTAGCAAATGCACCCATGCCTCAGGTTACATTTCGGATAGCTGCTATTTTGAGCCATTGGCTTTTTGGAAAGCCTGCTTACTGGGGGTTGGGGAATATCATTTCGCTTGCTCAATCTGATTTCCAAGCCTGCAAAGTTTCCTTTCCAGCAAATCCTTTTCATGTGGAGCAATCGCTTTTGCCAACGCACGCAGGTAAAAGTCGTAGGCTTGCTCTCGATTCCCCTCCAACTCATTTATTCGGGCGAAAGCACAATCCAACAAAAAATAGTTTTTCATATCGCCTCGATTTCGAAGGGATTGAAGCTGTGATTGAGCCCTCTGGGTGTCTCCTGCCTGTGCAAGGGCTATCGCCAAGTTTAATTCGTAAATCGGCGTCTCCCGTAGCTGCAGAAGCCGTTGATACAGGCAGGCTATAGTATTCCAATTCGTTGCTTCTACACTGGGTGAAATACAGTGCTGTTTCGCAATCGCGGCTTCATAGTGAAAAGGGGTTGGCTGATCGGTTTTGGACTTTGCCAGCCAAGATTGGCCGAAACAGATCAACCGGTAGTCCCACTTTGCCCGGTCTTGGTCTTCCAGTAAGATCACTGCTCCGTTCTCATCGGTTCTCGCTTCAAGTCGAGCCGCATGAAACAACAGCAATGCTAGTAATGCTTTCGTTGCGGGGGAAGCGTACGGACTTTCGCAAAGGAGATGGCAAAGGCGAGCGGCTTCTTCACATATATCGTCCCGAATCGGCGTAGTACCATGTGAAGTACTGTAGCCTTCATTAAACATAAGGTATAGAACCTCATGCACGACATCCATCCGAAGCCTCAATTGGTCAGCGCTGGGTAATTCGATCTGCACGTCTTCTGCAACCAAAAATTTCTTGGCGCGTTGGATGCGTTTCTTCACCGTCTCGCCCGGTAGTAGAAGCCCACGAGCGATCTCGGAGATACCAAATCCACAAAGGGTTTTCAGGGTGAGTGCAATTTGTGTTTTTCGTTCCAGCGAGGGATGACAACAGACGAACATCATCCTCAGTAAGCTATCGGGCAGGTGTTCTTCATCCAGCCAGTTATCGATTTTTTCCGCTTGGCCGGAAATGGATTGATTGGACGACGCGATGGCTTTCTCATGGGTCTTTTCGCGACGCATCGCATCCAGGATGCGGTTCTTGGCCACCCGGTGAATCCAAGCTGCCGGATTTTCCGGCGAGCCGCGAAGTTTCCATGCATGCATAGCCTCCAGCATTGCCGCTTGGACCATGTCCTCGACCAAGTCAATGCGGCGAATGCCGAAGGCACGAGTCAAAACTGCAACCAGGTTCGCAAACTCGTGCCGAAAGAAGTGTTCGACCAGTCGGTTGGCCGTTTCCTTCATTAGTCTTGCTTCCCAGCATAGCCTAGTTCACGGACCTCAATTGTACTTCCCAAGGATGGCATCGGGGAACGTTTGACAATATCGATAGCGGGGTTTTAATCCGAAGCCTCGACAATTGAATAGACCCCTACAAGCTCCTTCGACTCAGCAAAAGGCCCGTCCATCACGGTCAAATCCGGATTGATTACTGCTCCGGTGCCAAGCGGGCTTCCGGGATCAAGTAACCACCCTTCCTCAGTACCTTTTTTCATCCAATCCATACAAGCCTTCATCCCGGCCTGCATCTGTTCGGGTGTCATTTCGGAATGTTTTTCACAGCCCCCTCGCTGCAAGAACATAAACTTAGCCATCATATAGTCCTTTCCCTAAAGCCAGTAAATTTGCCGATGCGGGTTGATTGTACGAAATGATGACGAACGACCAATCCGGAAGGGGACAATTTTTCTGGGAATTTTTTTGGTGCTGGTTTTAGTTCAAAAGACTACATTCCCGGTGTCTGATCATTTACCCATCCTGAGCCTTTGACTCTTGGGGAAGCCAGCCCACCGCCCATTGCAATTCAAACTGAGCCTTGTTGTAGTCGATGACCGCCCGCAGATATTCTCTCCGGGCTTGGTCGAGAGCCCGGATCGATTCAATCGCTTCCAAAGGTAATCCCTGGCCTTGGCGAATACGTTTCAGATCCCGTTTCAACGCCCCTTTTGCTGACCGGATCCCTTTTTGGGTAATCTCTATCCGGCGTTGCCGGGCTTTCACCTTCACCATAGCTTGGACAACTTGGCGAGCCACCCGGTCCATTTGTTGAACCTCACGAATTCGTGACTGTTCCAATCTTGATCTGGCAGTCCGGCGAGACGCCTGCTCTCCAAAACCCAAGTTTCTTACTTCCCAATAGAGACCGGCATCGAGGTCAAAGCGGTCATTGTAGGGATCAAGACCGTTGCCCTGACTGCCGCCAAAACCCCCGTAGCTGGCCCCGATCAATAAGCTGGGAAGCCAAGGCGAAGTATTCTCTTGACGGAGACGGAGAATTGCTTTGGTGACCTGGTGGCGACTCTCTGCCAGCTCCGGCCGATTCGTCAAGGCGGTCGCTACCAGTTGGTGGGGATGTTCTTGCCAAGTGGTCAGATGGAGCGGGACCACCGTTGGTTCCTTCGGCAGGAGTTGGGTGTCGTGAGGAAGGTGCAAAATTTCTACGAGACGAGCCGCAGCTACATCTGCACGCTCCTTTGCCCGAATCAGAGCAGTTTGGCGGATGACCAGTTCGGTCTCCGCCCGGTCGGCATCTGCTTGCGGTCCCTGACCCGCCTTGGCGAAGGCGGTGGTCAACTTGGCCAATTGTTTGGCGTTCTCGCTTGTTTCTTTGGCGATGGCCTCTTCCTGCACCGCATCCAGAAATTCAAGATAAGCAACGGCAACTTCCAAAAGGGTTTTATTGGTGACAGCAGTGGCTGCTTGCTGTTGAGCGGCGGTAGCCTGGCCTGCGATGTGAGGTTCGAAGAGTGCCTCTTTAAGGTGGAACTTCATTGCCAATCCGGGGACCATGGGAGTTCCTGCTCCTACTGCAAAAGTGCCGGCACCAGTTTGGAGAGAGGACCGGCTAACCTCAATCACCTGGCCATCGGAAGCCTGAAGTGTTCCCTCGTGTTTGTTGTAGCTCAGACCGGCGCTAATTGATGGCAACCACAAGGTCTTGGCGGCGTCCTGGCGAGCATAAGCTTCTCGAATCTTTTCGTTGGCAAAGGCAATTTGCAGATTGTTCCCGGTGGCCAAATGCAAAGCAGCCTCTAAATCAAGCAGGAGAGTTGGCTTTTTCCCAACAGCTTGATTCTTAACAGGGGCAACCACTCCTGGCTCTTCACCGGGGTTCCAACTGGCAAGAAGAACTCCGGAGTCACAGGGTTTGTTTTTCACCGAGTGTTTTTGAGGGAGTGTCAAGCGAGCGGGTTTGATCGGTACGTTATGTGATTTCTGCTTACCAATGAAGTGATGGCTGCGCTGGGGAGTGCTGCATCCCGACAAAAGGATGCCGATGCCGACCAGAAAACCCAGGTGGGCAACCGTCCTGAGAATCCGGCCCCTGATCATGGATGCCTCCATCAAAAACAACCAGTGCCTTAAAGATGTCGAATCTCGACAGTACTTTGATGTTTTCGGTTGTTCTTGCTGTAAGGATTAACCAAAATAGATGGTTTTGGTTGATGCGACGAATATTGCTGGGATTGTTGGATTAAGTAAACTGGAGAATAAAAGTTGTCAGGCCAATGAAAAACCAATACGATATCAGTTCCCGACATCGGATCTTGACATTATGACAGACGACCCTGTAATTCGCCATTTTTTTTCCGGCTTCATTCGGCTTCACATACTTTACCATGCCACCAAGGAGCCGATTTATGGAGCCGAGATAACCAAAGAACTGGGACGTCATGGCTATCAATTAAGCCAGGGGACGTTGTATCCCACGCTTCATACCTTGGAAAAGTTGGGCTATCTGCAAAGTGAGAGTCATGTGGTCGAGGGTCGCAAGCGGAAATATTATCAGGCCACCAAGGCCGGGCATCAATTACTTGCCGAAGCACGCACGAAGTTACATGAACTTGTCGCGGAGATCATCGAAGACGAGGACAAAAGTCAGGACGACGAGTAGGCGGTTGCCTTCCGGCAAGTTGGCGGAGAACTATTGATCTTATGAAAACAATTTTTCATCTTGGCTCTCGTTCCCCTCGAACATTTCTTTTGTTCATTTTGTTGTTCCTTCCCGCTTGTGGCCAGGTGGCTTCACCTCCGAATAGAAACTCCAAAGCTCCAACAAACGGTCTGGTTCAGGTCATAGCTCAGAAACCAAAACGGCAATCCGTTCGTAACACAACAACACAACCGGCAACGGTGCATCCGTATCATCGAGCAGAGATTTACGCTCGAGTGGCCGGTTATTTGAAGGAGTTGCGAGCGGATATCGGCAAGGTGGTCAAGAAGGGTGAGGTGTTGGGAATCATCGACATTCCCGAGTTGGAGAAGCGGAAGCAGAAACAACTCGCCTTGATCCGGAAATTAGAGGCGGTGGAAGCCCAGGCTAAGGCTGACATCAAGGTTGCTGAAGCCAATATCAAATCGGCACAAGCCAATTTGAGTTCCGCCCAGGCGAAGATTGATGCCACCGATGCTCAACTTAGCGCTGATAAAAAAGAGTATGAGCGGATCCGTGATCTGGTCCAGAGTCAGTCAGTGGCAACACGTTTGCAGGATGAGGCCAAAAAGCGGTTCGACTCGGCGAAAGCCGCCAAGGTTGGTGCGGAGGCCCATTTGGATTCGGTTAAGGAAACCATCACAGTCGCTAAGGCAAGGCTGGAAGTAGCGAAAGCCAATCAGAAAGCAGCTGCCGCCGAAACGGATGTTGCCCGCAAGGACCTGCAAGAGATGGAAGCGATGATGGAGTTTGCAAAACTGAAGGCACCTTTTGCCGGTACGGTGGTAGAGCGCCATGTGGAACCGGGAGATCTGGTTCGCAATACGGAGACGACAGCGGGACGGCAATCCCCGTTGTTTGTCGTGTCGGAGTTGAAGCGACTGCGAGTGCGGGTGCCGGTCCCCGAAAGAGATGCTGCCCTTGTGCAAGTGGGAGCAAAGGCGGCCGTAAAATTAAACGCCCTGGGGGGAAGACCAATCCAGGCAAAAGTTTCCCGGGTTGCCGGGATGTTGGAAGACGATACGCGTACCATGTTGGTTGAGGTGGACCTGAAGAACAACGGCTATTCCGTCCTGCCGGGAATGTTTGGACAGGCAACGATAGTCCTGGAGAAACGGCCGAATTGTCTGGTATTGCCCGCGCAAATGGTCCGCTACGACAAAACCGGCAACAGCTATGTGATGGTGGTAGATTCCAAGGACAAGATTCAAACGCTTGCAGTCCAAACCGGTTTGGATGATGGTGAAATCATTGAGATAACCAGCGGTCTCCAAGGAGATGAGCGAATCGTATTGCCGACGGTTCGGCGTTTGAAATCGGGCCAGAAAGTTCAAGTTGTCCAGTAATCGTATTAGCCTTCCCAGTCAGTTCTTATTTTCATTTTGTAAACAAGGTAACTAATGCCTCTTATTCGTGTTGCTTTACGGAATCCTTATGCAGTCTTAGCAGTGGTTCTTTCTCTGTGTTTACTGGGAGCAGCGGTCATTCCACAAACCCCGGTTGACAGTCTACCCGACTTTCAAACCCCGGTGGTGGTTAGTTACTTTTCCTATCCAGGTTTGCCGACTGGAGAAATGGAGAAGAGTGTTACCTCTCGTGTGGAGCGAGCGTTGACCTTGGCCGGCGGCATCGAGCACCAGGAGTCGCGGACATTACCTGGTGCCAGCATGATCAAAATTGCCTTTCATCCAGGCACCAACCCCAGTTCGGCCATGAATGACATCGTCAATTTGGAGGCGAGTGATATGTTTCACTTGCCCCCGGGAATTGAATGGCCGTTTACCCTGCGGAGCGAACCGTCCAACCTGCCCGTGGTACTGGCGGCGATTTCCGGTAAGGGGCTGAGCGAGACGGAGTTGTACAAGATTGGCTATTATGCCGTGCGCAACAAGATGGGCGGACTCAAAGGCGTGCAAATTCCGCATCCGTTTGGCGGCAAGTTTCGGCAGATGATGATCTATGTCAATCCCTCCAAATTGAATTCCCTTGGCTTGAGTGCAACAGATGTTGTCGAAGCTCTTCACAAGTCCAATCTGGTTTTGGCGGGTGGAAGCGTCAAGTTGGGGAGTACCGAGTATCAGTTGCATCCGCTGAACACATTGCCGACCACATCGGACATCGAGGCGGTGCCGATTGCCGTCCGAGATGGAAGGCCAATTCTGATTCGGGATGTCGGTTAAGCAAAAGATGATGCGGCCATTCAGTACAACATTGTTCGGGTGAACGGCAATCGAAGTGTTTATTGCCCGCTGTTGCGGGAACCGGGGGAAAATACCATCGCAGTAGTCGATCGCATCCGCTAAGGTGTGGCCGAAGAGATTCCTC
>CAZPPD010000175.1:0-9073 GCA_964588185.1 uncultured Alcaligenaceae bacterium
ATTAAGCAAGTTTTAAGTTTTTTTTGACTCGGAACAGAGTTTTTTGAGAAATAACCCACAAATTGATAAATTAATTTAGGGGCGTTTAATTCTTATCGAACCGGTCAGGTATTTGATTAAAATCCGGGAAGCCAAAAACAACCAACAACAATCAAAACAATTTAGGGAATTTTAAAAAGCAAACAGCCAAACCTTTACTGTGAGAAAGGAGAAAACTCGAATGGCTGAAGGTGAAAAAATTATTGGGATCGACTTGGGAACTACGAACTCCGTGGTTTCGGTAATGGAAGGTGGAGAATTCAAAGTTATCGCCAATCAGGAAGGGCACCGGATTACTCCCAGTGTGGTGGCGTTCACCGATAAAGGAGACCGCCTCGTCGGGGAATTGGCTCGCCGCCAAGCCGCTTTAAATCCTTCCCGAACCATATACTCCATCAAGCGATTTATGGGTCGCCGTCACAATGAAGTCCAGGAAGAAGAAAAACTGGTTCCTTACAAGATTACCGGCGGGCCCAATGAACTAGTGAAAGTGGAGATTGACGGCAAAGATTATACCCCACCGGAAATCTCGGCAATGGTGCTTCGCAAGTTGAAAGAAGCAGCAGAATCTTATCTCGGTTACACCGTTCGCAAAGCAGTAGTAACGGTGCCGGCGTATTTTAATGACGCCCAACGTCAAGCAACAATCGATGCGGCTCAGATTGCGGGCTTTGATACGGAATGGGAAATCGAAGATCCCGATACCAAGAAAAAAACCAAGCAGCGAATGCGGATCATTAATGAGCCGACCGCAGCCTCCTTGGCTTACGGCTTGGACAAGAAGAAAAACGAAAAAATCGCTGTGTTCGACCTGGGGGGTGGTACTTTTGATATCTCCATCCTGGATGTCGGCGATGGAGTTTTCGAAGTGAAAGCCACCAATGGCGATACCCATCTTGGTGGGGATGACTTTGACCAGGTCATCATCGATTACGTGGCCGGGGAATTCAACAAAGAGAATAACATCGACCTGCGTAAAGATGAGAAAGCCCTGCAGCGTTTGAAAGATGCGGCGGAGCAGGCTAAGAAAGAGCTTTCCAGCCGAACGGAAACGACCTTGAACCTACCGTTTATTACAGCGGATGCTTCGGGTGCAAAACATTTGGAAATGACGTTAACACGTTCCAAATTTGAACAGTTGTCCGATCATCTGATTGAGCGTTGCCGCAAACCGGTCATGGATTGTTTGAATGACGCCGGTTACAAACCCGGTGACATTGATGAAGTGGTCCTGGTCGGTGGGATGCCCAGGATGCCGCGTGTGCAACAGTTGGTCAAAGAGATTTTCGGGAAAGAGCCTCACAAGGGTGTCAATCCGGATGAAGTGGTTGCGGTTGGCGCTGCGATTCACGGATCCCAGTTGATGCTTGGCAGCAAGTCCGATGTGTTATTGTTGGACGTGACTCCGCTGTCGCTGGGAATAGAAACGCTTGGCGGGGTGATGACCAAGCTGATCGAGCGCAACACCACCATCCCGAAAACGGAATCGCAAACCTTCTCCACCGCGGAAGACAATCAGCCGGCGGTTACGGTTCAGGTCTACCAAGGGGAACGGCCCATGGCGTAAGACAATCGCTTGCTCGGGACCTTTAACCTGGAGGGGATTGAACCCGCGCCGCGGGGAATGCCGCAGATCGAAGTGACTTTCGACATCGACGCCAACGGCATTCTCAATGTTTCCGCCAAAGACAAGAAGACCGGCAAAGAAAACAAGATTGTTATTGAAAGCTCCAGCGGCTTGAATTCGGAAGAAATTCAGCGCATGCAAAAGGATGCCGAAAGTCATGCGGAGGAAGACAAGAAGAAGCGGGAGCTGGCCGAAGCCCGCAACGAAGCGGATGCCTTGACCTGGAGTATCGAGAAATCACTGAAGGAAAACAGTGAAAAGATTCCGGAAAAAGACAAGGCCCCGATTCAAGCGGCAGTGGAGAAAGTAAAACAAGCAGCCAGTCAGGATGATCCGGCTGCCATCAAGCAAGCCATGGAAGAATTGAAAGTGGCCGCTCAGGCCATGGCCCAATTCCTCCAAGGACAACCGGGTGCGGGTCCACAAGCGGCTAGCCCGGGTGGTTCCGAAGGCGATGGTAAAGGAAAAGATGACGTTATTGACGCTGAGTTCGAAGTAAAGAACTAAAACGATTGCTCTGCAAGCTCACAAGATCTTGTCTTGTGGGCTTGCATTATCATTCTATTTTTACCTTCTTCGCGACCCGGCATTTTTTGCCGAACCGCAACATTTTCTTGTGTAGTCCCGCCACTAAGGGTATCGTAAACATAGATTGGTATTTATGTATCAATCCTGTTTCGGTAGACCGTGCAAATGCGAGAGTAATCATGAGCCAGGTCAGCAACAATCAAGCGGCTCAACCCGAGGTGATTCTTCCGGACGAAAATTTCTGGAAATGCTATTCTCCTCACAATGAATTTCCCCTTTCCACGGTTTGTTCGGTTTTTCTGCATGCTGCCTTTGTTGGTTTTATCCTTTTCATGGGCTGGTATGTTGGGCTCTACCGTTCCGGTGAAAAAGCAAAACCCCTGCCAATCAAGCTGGTCGCCATTGAGGGTGGCGGCGGCACCGGCGGCAATGGATTAGGTTTAGGAGTCGGGCCTCTAATTCCCGGCAACACCAATAAAACCGAAAGCGTTTCCGATATTGAGCCGAAGAAAAAAGTAATCAAGAACAAGCAGGAACTAAAAGATCCCGTTAAGAAGAAGATTGAAATTGCCAAAACAAATGTTCCCGTCGATGATCGCGGCTTTCAATTGCTTACTAAAAAAGCCAAACAAGAAATGGAATTGATGGCGAAGGAACTCAAATCGAAAGGAAATTCTTTGCCGCCTAATCTCGGTGGTTCTCCCGGAACGGGTGGCGGCAGAGGCGGCGGAGATGGCAAAGGCATCGGTAAAGGAAAAGGGCCCGGAGTAGGCGATAGCAAAACTGGGGTTGTTTTGACAAAGCAGCAACAAAGAGCTGCTCGATGGAGCATCCTTTTTAATGCCAAAAGTGACGAGGATTATCGTCAGAAGCTGCAAGCCATGCGAGTGATTTTGTGGATTGTCTACCAAGGGAGGATCCAGCGATTTGATTTCTCCACCGGCTTTCTGCAACATAGCACGCCTAGAAATGCCCAGGATCTAAAAAAGGTCCACTGGAGAATGGATGATCCCAGTGATCGAGGCAGGTTGGCCCGAGCCTTCAATTTGAAATACATTCCCAGTGCGGTCGCATTATTTCTCCCCGAGCGAAAAGAAGCGGAGTTGAAATTCCTGGAAAGACAGAAGGCCGGGGGAGTCCCGGAGAATTTGATTCGAAGAACCGTATTTAAAGTCGACCGTCAGGCCAATGGTACGTTTGGGCCAATTGTGGTGTACCAAAAGCTGAAAAATGGGCAAGAATTGTTTCATGAAAAGAAACAAATGAATTAAGAAGTCTAAAAGAGTTTTCGACAAAGGCCTCGCAAAAACGGTTCTAAGTCTTTCCGGTAGGAAACCTTAAGTAAGATTAGCAAATAGGGGATGGAACCTGTTCACGAACTGGATAGGTTCTAAGAATGAAATCATTGATGATGCCACTTTCTCATTCTTTTTCAACATCGAAGGGATTCTGACGGCATCCATCGTTGTCGAAGTCCTGAAAAAGATTTCGAATCTCCAACCACCGTATGATCGGCAACTCTGGAATCGCCCCCAGAGGAAGGCAGTGATTGCCTTGTTCCAATTCGGCAACTGGGTTACGATACTGCCAAAAGTGTGATTTGGTACTAACTTTCGCATCGTTCTGAGGTTTCCCATGGCGAATTCTGAAAGCCAGAATGCTGGTCCAGGAACACAAATAGATCCCAAGTTAATTGAGCAAGCCCGCAAGCAAGTAAACCGTCTGGCCGACGAAATTGCCCGGCTATCGGAAATGGAAATGTCCCCGGGAGAGTATTTTGGGGAATTTCTGCAGCGGGTCCTAGCAGCAGTGGCGGCGCCGGCTGGAGCCATCTGGATTCGCACCGCTCAGGGAAATCTGCAGCTTCAATACCAAATCCGCATGCGTGAGGTAGGCTTGGATGCCGCCGAACACGGCCGGAAGATCCATGATGAATTGCTGCGGGAAGTAGTCATGAAAGGTCAGCCGGCCCTGCTGGCTCCGCAAAGCGGTTTGGGTGAAACGGAAGGGGAAAAACTCGCCCCCGGAAATCCCACCGATTATGTCACTTTAATTGCCCCCATCATGGTGGACAAAGACGTTGCGGGCTTGGTGGAGATTTGGCAGGAACCCAATCGCGGCCCGGATGCTCAGCGAGGATTCTTACAGTTCCTCATCAAGATGGCCGGGCTGGCTTCCAACTTTACTCGGAATACCCAGCTCCGCCAGATGTCCAACCAGCAACAAGTTTGGACGCAATTGGAATCCTTCTCTCGCCAAGTTCATGCCAGCTTAAATCCTACCGAAGTGGCTTATCAGATCGCCAACGAAGGCCGCCGGCTGGTAGAATGTGACCGCATTAGTGTCGGTCTGCGGGATGGCGGCAAAGTCCAAGTGCGAGCGATCAGCGGAGCGGACGTGGTGGAGAAACGATCCAACCTGGTTCGCCTGATGCGGGACTTATTTGAGCACGTAGCTAACTGGGGTGAGAAGTTAGTCTACAGCGGGACCAAGGACGAAACCCTTCCCCCGAAGGTGCTGCGGGCTTTGGATGCGTATCTGGCGGAAAGTAATAGTAAATTGATGGTCGTCATGCCGCTCCGGGATGACCGGGAGAAGAACCCTAAACGCCCGCCCCGGTCGGCGATCATGATGGAATGCTTTGAGCCCAACATGGCTCCCGAGCAGATGGTTGCTCGCCTGGATGTCGTGGCCAAGCATGCAACTTCGGCACTTTATAATTCCTCCGAACACCGGCGAATACCATTCCGCTTTATTTGGGGGCCAATGGCTGCCGTCCAGGAAGGTTTGGGCGGCAAGACCAAGGCCATCGTGATGTGTATTACCTTTGCAGTGGTTCTTCTCATCATGGCCATGATTTTCGTCCCGTATCCGCTCAAGATGGAGGCGAACGGGAAACTGCTGCCCAAGCAACGGTCCTACATGTTCCCGCCCATCCAAGGCCACGTCGTTGATTTCAAGAAGGATTTAAAATCGGGAAGCGTGGTTACCAAGGGAATGGAATTGATGCGGATCCATAGTTTGGATTGGGCCGCCAAGATTCGGCAACTGGAATTGGAACGTGACACGGCGAAAAAGCAAAGTGAAGAGATTTCCAACCGGCTAAGGAAACTGAATCCCACCGATCAAGCTGCCATTAATCTAGTGAAAGACCAAATTTTGGCGGATGCAACTTACCACGCCAAGAACAAAGAACTGGAAAAAATCTACGAGCAATACAACGCGGATCGAAATATACCCGGTCTCTTCCGTTTGGTGGCTCCGCGTACCGGGGTGGTCCTGACGGGTGACTTCCGGGAAAACTTACTTCACCGCTTTGTGAACCCTTCTGAACCATTGATTCGCATTGGTTTCATTCCGCCCAAGAATCTGCCGAAGTTCTGGGAGATTGAGCTGAAGATTCCACAGAAGCATGTGGGGCAGGTATTGGCTGCCTTTGAGAATGTGGAAAGGTCAGAGGACGGCGAGAGATACTTGGATGTGGATTTCTTGTTGGTCAGTCAACCGACTGCGGTTTACAAAGGCAAGCTCGCCTACAGCAAAGTTTCTAAGGAAGCCATACCCGACAAGACGGACAACAACGAATCGGAGCCGGTTGTCAAAGCCCTCGTCAATATCAGCAGCGAGGATATTCCCGAAGAGTCCAGAGTTCCCATCAGCCAGTTGCTGACCGGAACGGAAGTGCATGCCCGCGTTCGCTGCGGCAATCACCCGATGGGGTATTCCTTGTTTTATGGTGTCTGGGAATTCATCTACGAAAAGGTAGTGTTCTTCTTTTAATGACCACCTTTTCCGGGAAATACTTATTGGGACCGAAAAGAAACGCCCCTTTGGTCCGCAAAATTCAAGGTGTTAACAATCATCTTCTTTACTAAGGAATGTGCCCCATGAGAGGTTTTCTAGTTACAGTGGTTTTGGCTGTGTTGGTCGCCGGAGCCGGGGCCTGGTATTTGGAGATTGGCCCATTCAGCAAGACCCAAGAGGACGACGGGGGAAAGAAAGGCTCGCTGGGAAAAATCGAGTTCACTGCCGATATTGGCGGCCCCCTTTACGATATCCCGCTGCAAAAAAAGATTGATCCGCCCAGGAGGTCTCTGGGGTCCGTTAAGGCTCCAAATCCCATTGTCATTCCCGGCCATCTCGCGGTTTACCAGAAGGTAGAAGTCCCGGCCACTCGCGAAGGTCCAATTAAATTCCTGGGAATCCCGGTTACCAGCAGCGATCCCATGAAACCGCAAACCACAGAGCTGGCTACCATTGATCAGGGCGACAAGGTCAAGACTATTGCTTACAAACGGCTCAATCCCGGCGACCGGGTATTGCCGAACCAGTTGATTGGCATGGTGGATCCGGCCTTGGCGATGAAGGATTATGCCAAGAAAAAAATTCAGGTTGAAATTGCCAAGAAAGAAGCTGAAGCGATCGAGAGGGTAAAGAAGGAAGCTTACATTCAATGGAAACGGGCAGTCGACGCGCGGGCGGAAGCGGCTGAAATTGGTCTGAAGGCGTTAACCTTCGAACGGCAAAGTATTGAGTTGGTGAAAACGATACGGGCCATGGAGCAGGCGCAAGCCGAAGCAGACCTGGCCAACATCGTGGTGAAAATGCATGAAATCCGCAATCCGATGTCTGGGATTGGCATCGTCAAACACATTTACAAACAGACCGGGGAAGCTGTTAAAAGTCTCGAGCCGGTATATCAGCTTCATAACATCGAATCGCTCCGGGCAGAAGGGGTGATTGAGGAGCAATATCTTTCCTTTATTGATTCGGATCGAGTCCGGGTCACATTGGAACCCCGGCAAGTCCAGGCTCCGTGGACACCGTTTGACAAGAAACACCGAAATGAGATCACTAGCGTAGCCATTACCGGTTATATTCCCTTCAAGGACTTGGCCGGCAAGGAAGAAAAAGCTCCCTGGATCGTTTCCTCCAGTATCGATGAAAACGTGATCGTCTGGAATTTATTCGGCGGCACCTATCGCGAACTTCCCCATGGCAAAGAAGTGTGGAAAGTTGCTTGCACGCCGGATATGGCGGATCATCATTGGTTTGCATCGGGGTGCGATGACGGCACCATTCGCATGTGGAACCTTGACCAGGAAGAGTTCTTCACCGCGCCTTCTATTGATCCGATGTGGGAGAAAAGCGCAGGCCATTTGGACAGAGTTACCGCATTGGCATTCAGCCCCAACGGTGAATTTCTGGCGAGCGGTGGAGAAGACAACAAAATCTGCATTTGGAAAGCGAAAACCGGGGAACTGCTTTACCAATTCAATCCGGAAAACGTGGATGGGGAATTACATCAAGGAGCTATCACTTCGCTGACTTTTACCACCCAAGGGAAATTAATATCTGCTGCCCGCGATAAGACCATCCGCGTCTGGGACCTCCATGAAAAAGGTGCTCGCAGCTCCCTGCCGATCATCAAAGGACGAAGTGGTGCGGTCAGTCACTTGGGAGTTAGCAAAGACGGGCAATATTTATTGCTGGATAAAGACAATTCGTTGCAGGTCCTTTCGGTGGCAGACGGCAGCACGATTACTACCTTGGAGAATCATGCCGGAGCTCCCGACTTTGATACATTGGCGATCTTTTCGCCGGATTCCAGCTTGATATTAACCGCAGGTGCTCCGGAAGGGCGCTTGCAGTTGTGGCGTTCTCCCTTAGACGGCCAGCGCGGTTTTGAAGTTCGCCAATGGGTCACTACCTCTCGGTCTCCGGTAACCTGTGCGGCCTTTTCTCCGGATTACGGGATTTCAGAAGAACATTCCTCCTTTGCCGTTACCGGCACCAAGGACGGGGACCTTTACCTGTGGGCAGTACCGGCCAAACGAACTGTCGAAAAGCATTTGATTGGGAACTTGAGGATCAATATGCGAGATCGAATTCTGGACGGCAGGCAAGTGCGGATTGGCGTGAATATTCGCAATCCCATAACACCCGAACATCCCTATGGAAAATTGGATCCGGGTTCGGCTGTCAACATTGTGATTGAACCTTATGGATTGGATGCTCAGTAAATAAGGATATGCGTAGCCGGTAAGGTTGGTTGTTGCTGTTCGTGAGGCGAGGCGAATTCTTCGATGAAAACCAAGGCCCCATCGTCTGATCGAGAAAGAAGGAAAAGCGTTCGCCTGCGGGTTCGCTCCGATGTGGAGATTAACCCGCAGAAATACGAAGGGCGGACTTTCTACGTCATCAAGGATCCCGTCAGCCTTCGTTATTACCGCTTCAAGGAACAAGAGCATTTCCTGATCCGCATGATGGATGGGAAAAGCACCCTGGAGGAAGCCCAAAAGGCATTTGAAAAACGCTTTCGCCCGGACCGCCTTACACTGGAAGACCTGGAACAATTCGGCCAGCAGCTCCTCAAGGCCGGTTTAGTCCACAATGAATCGCCTTTATGTGGTCAACTTCTTTTCGAGCAAAAACAAAAGCGTACGCGGCAGAAGTTGACGCAAACCTTTACCAACATTCTCTACATTAAGATCCCCATCTTTGATCCGGAAAAGCTGCTCACAAAAATGTTGCCGTTCTTCCGTTTCGTTTTTACCCAGTGGTTTCTGTTCGCCAGTGTGCTCTTCATGTTGTCGGCCCTGATGCTGGTGGGGACTCATTTTGAAACCTTCCGCGAGCGGCTGCCGTCCTTCCATGAGTTTTTCAGTTGGAAGTCGGTCATCTATTTATGGGCAGCCTTGGGAATCGTCAAAGTTATCCACGAATTTGGCCACGGATTAAGTTGTAAGGCATTCGGCGGCGAAGTTCACGAGATGGGTTTCTTATTCCTGTGCTTGTCACCGGCCTTGTATTGTAATGTGTCGGATGCTTGGACCCTGCCCAATAAGTGGAAGCGGATCATCATTAGTTTTGCCGGAA